>DUKC01000032.1 GCA_013329495.1 Thermoplasmata archaeon | reverse complement strand
TAGTCCAAAAAAGTGCGGGTGCTGCGCCACCATCGCACTGGCTCGAACTTGAAGGAAGGGGAAAAAATCCGGCGACCCTCGGGACCGACTAAGATGAGGTACTCCTCTAATGGCTCGCCAGTCTCACGTCGAAAGAATGAATAAGCTGTAAGGTCGCTCCCATCATCTAGATGGATTCCAGTCCAATTCCAGGCAGTCTCAGATAACGACTTGATTTCTGTGCCATACTGCCCACCAAACTCTCGATCATACCAACCACTGCCCGAAACTGGCTGTTCCCTCCCGTTAAGGGTTACAGTACCCGTTAATCGAAGCCTTGATATGAAATAGTAGAACATTTCTTCCTTTTCATGGGTACCCCTGACTATGCCGTCCTTGCCATGTCGCACTGGCTGCTTCTCAGGATAAAACATCAAGTCGCATCCTGTATTTTCACGCGAGTTAAAGAGGTGCAAATGATAGCTACCATCACCCAGCCCCTCAAACTGAGCGCTCCCATAGTTTAGTTTGAGCGATTTCTCACCTATGTGGACACTCCCCTCGAACACGTGATCGGGTGTGGGTATATGTCCCTTCTTTAGTACCTCAGCAATTGCCCGATTTAGGCAAGGATCCCTGGCACCTCGTCCCTGTCTAATCCATTCTAATCCAACTTCAGGAGCGCGTTTATCCACTAGTGAGTCGGTATGACAGACCTTACCATTTACATCGCTGAGGGCCCAAGTAACAGCATGGTAATACTCAATTTCTCCAGTAACTTTGTTTAACCCCCAGGCCATCCTGAAGAAAGACGCAAAGAGGGATAGCTCCTCTCCATCATCTGTTTTGAGATGGCCGTCAACATACCACCACTCCAACGCGGGGGATCGAAGGGGCAGATGGGGTAGATCGTGAATCATCCTGTCCACAGGTCCTGGCCCTGGCCAGTCACTTGGAAAGTGACTTATTCCATGGGCTGCAAAATCTCGATTGTGCTCGCCTTTCAAGCTCATACCCCGACCCATCCTACAGAGATCGCTTCTCTCTTCTCTCAAAAATCCATTTGATGACTTGTGAGCCCCTCGAGACATGAGTATCTACCTGACTTATGCATATATATCTTCTTGTCTTGAATATTAATACTTAACCTTCGCCAGCTATATGGAGGGAATTGACGATTACAGTTTAGGCCTTTCTAAGCTTGTAATCCACTAATTATGTTCCAAAGCCTTTAAAAAATGTTAATAAACTAATATGAAAGGAGGGAAAATATGAGTAATTCTATAAAAGAAAAGGAGGGCCCAGTAAAAGAGGAAAAAATAGAAAAACCAAGCCCCCTAAAAATGGGAAAAGTGCCTTTTCGCGATGATTTTGAATCTGAGCGACTTTCAGAATATTGGGGTATTAGGACCGACCATACTGGAACCTATCGTATTGAGGAGGGCGTGCTTAAATTAATCCTCCCATACGCAGAAGGGAAATATTATTCAAATGCCGAGATCTTCACTAAAGGTAGGAAGGGTGATAGCACTTTGGATTATACTAATCTGCCTTACAAATTCAATACTTTCAAAATCCGAGCCAAGGTTGATCCAATTGCTAAAGGAAGCTTTGGCTGGGGGTTTTATACAGGCAGTGCGGAAATAAAAAATACCAAGAGCATTTGATTCATCCACCTAAATACTCCGGGTTGGTATTCACTAAAAGGGTTCAATGCCCAATGCTTGAATGGCAGTCTTTTAAAAATGCTAAATCATCCCATTAAAAATTGTAATCTCTCAGAGTGGCATGAATATGAAGTCAAGTGGAAGGAGAAGGAAGCTAAATTTTATATCGATGATGAACTTGTTTGCGAGGCCTCTAAAATGTTCCATCTGAGAATCTCAAGTTTCACGCTTGGATAGACAATGCGGTATACTTCCCGCGTCTTTTTCCATTTATTTTTGGGGAAGGTTGCCCATTTGGAGGAGGTATTTTCAGACCTATTACCCATGAAATTCCCTCCACAACAACAGTTTACATAGACTATATTGAGATCGCATAGTTTACATAGCCCAAATCCTTTTCTAAATAGGCGCCAACTGGTTCGGGGTCTCCGTGCGAGGTTGAAGGCGCCTCATCCTCTGGAATTCTCTGCCAAAACTTTGAATTGCCTGAGGAATTACTGCAAAGCAAGCAGGAGAGCAACTTTTTGGCCAACCCAAAAGAAAGATTTTAAAAAAATCAATCAATAATTAAACCTAATTGGTTAGGATGGATATGCCCTCCAAGAAAGAGAGAGAGACGAACAAGATAGGTTCAAAAGAAAAGCAGCCCCAGCAGACCCATAAACCAACTCTAGCAGGCGTCTTACTACTTATGGCTTTTTTTATTGATTTTCGGCTGTGGGACAGAATTCATGCACCAAGCAGGAACAAGTTGTGCCAAAGGAGATTTGAAAACTGAGCGATATCAATACGATCGTCCCTCCTCTGTCTCACCATCCAGCCAAACCTTCTCTTATCCGCAGAAAATCCGCTTTCAGAGTTATTTCTTCTGAAGTACTCCTTCAGATGAGCGAAGGGATCAGATAAAAAACTTGACAACATCCGTTTCCATTTCTTGGAGCCTTTGGTGGTGCAGTTTTTCCTTGGTATGAGGTAGAATCGAGCATTTGCAAACACATCCACAATGTTGGGGTAGCTGTAGTATTTATCCAATCAGACAGAATTGATCCTTACGTCAATTTCACCGAGCATCCTCATTGCCTTTTTGAACGCTTCTTTCTCGCTCCCCATGCCTGTGCCATAGCACAGGTACATCTTTGTATCGAGGTCCATCAGGCAGAATGTGTAGACAAAGGCCTTCCTCTCACTTTGCTCTTTTTCTTCACTCTTTCCCTTGGCCTTGTCTCCTCTCTGGTTCACCTCCTCTCTGTAATGCTTCGAGATGCTCAGCGAGTAACCTGTTTCGTCCCCGCTTGCATCACACTCTTTTATCCCCTTTTTCTTGAGGATGAGCCTGTGGAGATTACAAAGGGCTAAGTAGACCTCGAGATCTGAGTACAATCTTTCAACAGTCTTGTAACCTACCTTAATTCCCGTCAGCAGGCTGAATATGAAGAGAATTGATGCCATGGTTCTGTTGCTCTGATTAACCAGTTGTTCGATAAGCAGAAGAGTCACTTTTTGTTTGAGAGTGAGAGTGGGTTTTCTGCCCCGCTTTCGACACACGTGCAGGGTATGAACAGCCTCATCTATCAGTGGCTCTAGCTCTTTCATTGCTACCTCTAGCCTTCTCGCGAGGTTCTCCTCATAGGTTCTCCAATCCCTCTTTTCACCTTTCGTCTCCTCCTCCCGCATCAGCTTATACTGTTCTATTATTTTTTCCAGAGCCTCAACCTTCTCTCGAACCTGCTTCTCGGTAACACGCATGAGATGATTATCACCGATAGCTATTTAAGGTTATCTATAGTTAACTAATATTATGAGAAAGATTGAATTAAAAAAAGGAAGCTTGGTGCTGAGGGAGGACGAGATAGCAGGTTTTCTTGAAAGGGTCGTCACTCCCATTGGATGCTCCGGGAAGGCGGACGTACCAAAGAGATTCATCGGATATAGGGTGTATGTGATAGTCACGAATGAGAAGGTACGAGGCTAGGGCAAAGAAGACATGAAACCCGATGCGATCCCTTTAGTTATAAAAATCGATTAATTTTGT
>DUKC01000089.1 GCA_013329495.1 Thermoplasmata archaeon | reverse complement strand
TATGGTTTTGAACCTAAAAGAGTATGGGCCCGCCCAGATTTGAACTGGAGTCTATGGCTCCCGAAGCCACAAGGATACCAAGCTACCCCACGGGCCCTTTTAGGATGTGTTTATTCTTAATTCCTGTTCAACCCCCAGATTTGGTTTAAATTAATTTCTTTTCTCTGGAGGGTCTTTTTTGTATAAGTAATTGGAAAACAGCCTATAAAAGATTTGGTTGAGGTTTGCACTACTCGATGAACAGGCATATAGCAACATCCCGACTGCTAGACGTCCACAGATCCAATAGGTCAGTTATGAACCGCTTTACAGGATTAATATGAAAAACTGTTCTTAGACTTTGTTGAAAGCAAACATCAATTGCAATCAATCGCGAGAAAAAGTGCCTACGCATCTTCTTGGGCTAGGCTTTCAATCACCAACTTCTTGGCCTGATCGACTGCTTCTTTGACTTTTTTGCCAGGGGGACCTCCTCCTTGAGCCAGGTTGGCTTTCCCTCCCCCGCTCCCGCCAATGAGCTGAGTTGCTCCTTTTATGATCTCTCTGCAGTCCAAATTGACGTCATCAGAGCAAGCAATCACCAGCTTCGCATTTCCTTTTTTGCTCCCCAGTATTGTTACTATTCCCGGCTTGCTTATCATCTCTGCGGCCTCTTTTATAAGCTCATCCATTTCCTTTGAGCCTATGTCAGCAACGACCCTAGCATTTCCCACGTGCTCAGCTCCAGCCAGGAGATCGCCGGCCTTCTTTCGAGCATTTTCGGTTTTGAAAAGATCTAGCTTTTTCCTTAGTGCTTTCCATTCTTCAAAAAATCGCTTTACCGCCTTTGGTAGCTGCTCAGGCTTTACACTCAATATCTTAGCGGACTCTTTGAGCAACTTTTCCTGGTATTGAATGTAACTAAGGGCGGCAAATCCGGCGGCAAACTCGATTCTTTCAACACCGTCCTGAATGCGTTCTGTTCTCAGAATTTTGATTAATCCCACGTCAGCGGTTTCCTCACAATGAATTCCACCGCAGGCTTCTACATCGTAGCCAGGTATCCTGACGACTCTAAGTTTTCTCCCTTTGGGGACCCCCCCCTGATAGAGCCTAAATCCATACTTCTTTTCGGCCTCGTTTCTGTCCATCCATAACTTTTCTATCGGAACATTCTCGATGATTATTCTGTTTGCTATGATCTCTATTTCTCTTACTTCTTCTGGCGTCAGGTGTTTATAATGTGTGATGTCAAGTCTTGCCTGATTGATATCCAACTGCGACCCCGCCTGCCAGACGTGGCTGCCAAGCACCATTTGGGCAGCTCCATTAATGATGTGAGTTGCTGAATGATTCCTCATTAAAGATGTTCTTCTTCCCCAATCAAGTCTACCATGAACTACTTCTCCGACTTTAAGCCTTCCTTCCACTTCGTGGATGATTATATCCCCCTCTTTCTGTACATCATAAACGTTTAAGCTCTTCTCAGGCGTATCGATCGTTCCCCTATCAGAAAGCTGTCCACCCCCTTCGGAATAAAAAAGAGTTTTGTCCAGCACGACCCTCGATTTGTTTGTCCCTTGCTTTTCAACAAACAAGACCACCCCATCAAACTCCTTGGCCAAAGGGTTGCCGTAGTACAAAAGCTTGGTTAGTGGCAGATCAAGCTCGGTTTCCTCTTTTTTGGGGGGCTGAAGCGATTTCGTGTGCTTCTCGGCAACCATTGCTTCAAAGTTAGGAGGAATTTCTACCTTACCCCCCATCTCTTCTGCAACTTGCTTGACCATGCTTGGGGGAATACCTCGGATGTCATACAGCTCAATGAGCTTTTCGGTAGAGACGTCTTCTCCTTTATTTATTAGGCGTTTGACTAATTCCGTACCCTTCTTCAACGTTTCATCGAATTTCCCTACCTCCAGATCTAGTATTCTGGTGATTTGCTCCCTCTCCTTTCCAAGGTCTGGAAACTCGACCAACGAATCCAATTGGCGAACAACCAGCTCGCTCAGCCCTGTCTTAAGATCGAGAGACTGCATGAGTCTATAACACCTGCGTATGATCAGTCTCGCCAAGTATCCTGCCTTGACGTTTGATGGGACCAGTCCATCGCCCAGCATAAATGCCAGGCAACGAGTGTGGTCTGCTAGGGTGTAGATGTCCTCAATGGGACGCAAGGTTTTCTTCAGTTTTTCAACATCGGTTCTTATCATAGCCTGCCTCAATCTCTTTACCAGGCTCTTCCAGAAGAGGGGGTCACTCTGAGGCATCAACGAAGAGAGTTTTGCTGATTCACCCAACAGTTTGAAGTTATGCTCGTCCTTCAGGTCAAAAGAAATTCCGCTTTCCTTTTTTATCAGTTCTATTAGTTCAGGAAAGGCAGCGTCATAAAGTGTTGGCTGCCCTTTTGACAACCATGCAATTCGTTCCAAACCATAGCCAGTGTCAACTATTCTCATTCTCATCGGGCTGTATCTCTCCCCCTCGACCTTGTACTTGCCATTTGGATTCGCAATCAGATTCATAAAAACAAGGGTTGCAACCTCCAAGCCGCCCACAAGAACTTCCAAGCATGTCCCGGCATTTCCCCCTCCCGCCCAGCTTGACTCCTTGTATGTCAACCCGGTGGTAACGCCCAGTGCTTTGTGAAAAAAATCGTCACAATACTGAACCGTTTCATTGATCCAATATACCGATTTGTCGGGCATGTTGAATGCGTGATGACCGAGCATTTCAAACATGGACAGGTGCCTTCCTGTTTTCCCAACCAACTCTAAATCGTTGAGTCTTATGCAAGGTTGGGCTATTACGAGAGGATTCGCGGGAGGTGGCACTTCTCCGGAGGTGATATGGGGTTGAAAATCAGAAATTGACGCGATGTTTAGGTATATATCCTCCCTCCATCTCGCCACCACTGGATACGGTTTTATTCTTTTGTGCCCTTTCTCCTCAAAATATTGAAGAAATCTCTCTCTTATGGCACTGCACTCCAGCTGTTTACGCGTCAGAGGATTCCCAATAAAACTATATTCTACGCAGGGCTGGTCTTGGCACAGCTCTTGCTCAGGAGATTGGGTCCAAAAAAAGGAGTCACACTTCCTGCACTGTTTCCTTACAAAACTTCGTTCTTTAAAGAAAGGTATTTCGAATGATTCACTGGTTACCATCTTCTATTCTGTTCCTTTTACAAATGCTTTGGTAAACACAGAATTATAAAAAAAGCTATCTATAAAAAGTTATCCCAAACCTTTTAAAGTCATGCGGAAAAGCTTGGGGGAAGAGACAGACGCTGAAGAATAGAGTTTTTGAATGCATTCTGCTCATTACAAAAAGCTTAGATCAAAGAACTGGATACAGGATTTCGACCTGTGATTGGTTTTTATCCCAAAACTTAAATATAGATTCTTAAATATAGAAGAATGGTGCGATGCTAAAAAAACTGATCTCATCTCTGAAGGACTGCAGAGTGATTAAACTGGGAAACTATTCGTATTTTGTCCACCCATTGTCAAATGGAATACCTTCGATCGAGCCCGCCTTGTTGGAAGAGCTGGTTGAGGAGGTCGCAGAGAAATCAAAGATGAACTTTAACAAGATTGTAACAGTTGAAGCGATGGGGATTCCTTTTGCCACAGCCCTATCTCAAAAAACGGGCTTGCCTCAAACGATCATAAGAAAACGTCAGCTGGGTCTCCCAGAAGAGATATCTGTCCAGCAAGTGACAGGATATTCTGAATCTAAACTCTTCATCAATGGCATAGAAAAGGGGGACAGCATAATGTTCGTGGATGATGTCTTGTCAACTGGTTCGACTCTGCGGGCCAGTCTTAAAGCCATTGGCATGATAGGTGCGAAAGTACCAGAGGTCTGGATAATTTTTAACAGGGGAGATGAAGCACCAAAAATTGAAAAAGAATTTGGTGTAGAGATTCATTCTCTCCTGAATGTTAGAGTAGTTGAAGACAGGGTACTGGTTCAATAAAAGAATGAAAGTTGCGGGTTACAAACTAGACTTGGATCCAACTGTGAATGAATTGAGCGAAAGAGGCTATTCACTGATTGGATTGCACTTGCCGGAAGGATTGAAAAGGTACGCAAAAGATATAGCAAGTTGCCTGGAAAAGAGTACCAGAGCAACTATTGTGATAGCGAGTGATCCCTGCTATGGAGCATGCGACCTAGCCGACGAGAGTTTTTTTTCACTTGGGATTGAGGCTTCGGTAGAGGTCGGGCATGCGGCCATACCGTATCTTACCCAAAAGATTCCCACCTTCTTCGTGAATGCCACGCCAACCATAGATGTTTGTCCGGTGATTGGAAAGGCAATCAGATACTTGGAAGGAAAACGAATAGGCTTGGTTACAACCTATCAGTGGGCTGAAAAACTTGGTTCGATAAAAAAGCTACTAAGAGAAGAAGGTCTTTTTCCACTTACTTCAAAAGGGGACAAGAGAATATCATCTGAAGGACTGGTGCTGGGATGCAACGTATCTGCAGCAAAGCGAATAGAACGTGAAGTGAGTTCATTCTTGTTCATTGGGGAGGGAGATTTTCATCCTGTGGCTCTGCTGCTATCGCTGGATAAGCCTTTGATTCAAGCGGACCCCATTTCTAATAGAGTTAGGAAGGAAGAGCTAATTAAGCTGAAAGAGAAAATCATCAAACAGAGGTACCAAGCAGTCGACCAAGCGAAGGATGCGGAAACATACGGAGTGCTGGTTTCAACAAAAAAGGGGCAACAACGCATCAAACTTGCAAGAGAACTGAAAGAAAAAATTGGGTCTCATGGTAAAAAAGCCTATATCTTTATGGCCGATGAACTAAGACCTGATAAATTTGATTATCTTAAGGGTATAGACTGCCTGGTCTCGACATGCTGCCCAAGAGTGGCCATTGATGATTTTTTAAGCTACAAGCTACCGATAATTACTCCTGTTGAACTAGAGATGGCTCTAGGAGAAAGGAAACTGGAAAGGTACAAATTAGATGAACTAATCTAAAAAGGTTTGCTGTTGGAATGATAAGCTCAAATCGACTGGTTTTTTGCAAAGAAATCCTCAGAAATAAAAGGTGCTGCTGGACAAAAATGTTTAAAAAGTACCGGACAGGCAAGCGTTGTCTGGGTGAGGAGGGCAAAAGGACTAAAAACTAAAATTCCTTAATTTTCGGGTTTTTCAAGAAATGCAGACCGAAGCTGTTGGCGGATGAAAGGACCTCAAACAAAGAATATTTCGCCCGTATCTTTTGTTATGCTCTTACTCAGTTTTTTCCATATATAACCGACTATGTCAAAAAACGGAAAGAATAACTGTATCATGGAAATCTTTTTTTCTTCTGCAGACATCTGAACTGATGTGAAAAGCGCCGTGTGGGCTGATCGCATTTGCTCCCCCACAGCATAATCAACTATTGCGAGGGGATAATCAATGGTCAATTTAGGCTGATCCAGATCTATTTTTTCCCCTATAAAATTGGCTAAGGAACCAACTATTGATCCCGAGAGGATGTTGCCCAATTCAAGCAACGCATCCTTGCCCATCCCTGACAAATCATCTGGTTCTTCGCCCAACAGAAGGCCAGCCAAAGACTTTGCCTCCGACAGAGAAAGCAAATGGAAGATTATGCCCTCTTTTTCCGTCCCGAAGCGGGAGTTTAGGGCAATCACGGCTTCTTTACCCTGTCCAGGAAGAAAATATGGCTCTTCTGGCATTTTTATCCATACCTTTGGTACGCTAATCGTGATCTTTTGGTTGAGCATTTTCGATAGGCTGGTGGCTGCGTGCCCAGCTCCAAAGGAACATATCTCTTTCAAAGTGTCTTCGTACAGCTTTCTATCAGAGAGGGACATGAATAAATGTATGGCCTGGTTATTTATGTAACTTTCCCTTATTATCTTCATTTGGACTCTCATCCGATTCGAACGGTTTTGCCAATTAAAACAAGGAGGAGAATCTTCAAGAAAAAATATCCTTGAGGCTTATCGAGAAAATTATGGCGAACCGAAAAAGAGGAGGATTAAACCCCCTACGTAATCTTTTTTCTCTTTCCTTCGTACAATATCTTAATAGTCAACTTTTTCCATATGTCGCCAACTATATCGAAGAACGGAAAGAATAGTGACACAAAGGAAACCTCGTTGGAAGACTCTGTATTTATAAAAGTTTTTACTGAGCAGAATAGGTGGGAGTTAATAATGCGCTCTTGCTCGCTCAAGACCTGGGAAATAATAGAGGGGGGAGGGGCGACATTAAAGTAGGGTTGTTTTATACTTATCGTCTCTCCCATAAAATTGGCTATCGAAGAGACAATTGATGCTGAAAGAATGTTGCCTATCTCAAGCAGGGCGGATTCTTCCATTTCCTCTAATTTGCTTATCTTCCTCCCAAACACTGTTCCAAGCAAAACTTTTGCACTTTTCTGAGGCAACAAATGAAGGATTCTCCCTTTTTTCTCAGGACCAATCTCGGAAGAGATTGCTAACATAGGCTCCTTACTCTCTTCATCTAAAAAAACTAATTTTTCTGGCATCCTGAACCAGACTTGTGGGAGATCGATTCTTATCTTTTGATTGAGAAATTTTGATAGGCTCGCAGCGAGATGACCAGCGGCAAAGCAATAAACCTCTTTTAGAGTGTCTGCATATATCTCAGTTTTTGCGGTCATGGTGATACCTCGGGGTATTGTTTGTATCTTTTAATCTTTGGTTTTGCGAGGTATCTTATTTTTGTTTTTGCACTTGCCTTTTGCAAAACTTGCGTGGGCAAATCAGTTCTAATGCTCATCAAACGAAGCCAATCAATCTTATTCATCTTTCATAAAACTGCATTCTCGTTTCTCGAAGAAAGTTTCTGTCACAAACCGTCTACAAGCAAACCTCTTGCACTCATCTTGTCCCAAACTTTGGCAACCAAATCAAAGAGAGGGACAAACAGTAGGGTCGAAGAGATTTTTTCTTCTTCTACAGAAATATCCACTGAAACAAACAAAATTGGATTGACATTTCGTATTTGTTTACCCAAAGTGGCATCTAGAATTTTATAGGGGGGGTCGATGTATAGATTAGGCGGATCAAAAAATATTTTTTCCTCAATAAAATTAGAGACAGAGCTAACTATCGCTCCAGAAAGAATGTTGCCTATTTCACCCATGGCTGATTTTTCCAGTTCTCCAAACTCGCCAATCCTCATGCATGCCATCGCTCCGACAACGCTCTTTGCGTCGTCAAGGGTAGCTAAGTAAAAGAGTGTTCCGTTTTCTCCGAGCTCAAATTGGGAGTTGACCATAACCACTACTTTGCTCTCGTCCCCCATCAAAGACATCTGTTCCTTTACGGATCTCATGCAAACCTCAGGCACTGTAATTACAACTTTCTTTTCAATAATATTTGACAGGCTTGAAGCTGCATGGCCTGCTCCGAAAGAACAAACCTCTCTTAGGATATCGTAATATAGTTCTTTGTTAGGAATTTTCATATGCGTAAGTAATGTTTTTTGTTTATTTAACTTTTTCTTTTAGGCGATTAAAGCTTTGCCGTT
>DUKC01000212.1 GCA_013329495.1 Thermoplasmata archaeon | reverse complement strand
GGCAAACCAGACGGGGCGTATTTTTAGCTCGTTCATTCCAGCGATCTGCGGCTTTATGGCGGTGTATATAGGCCTTGCTTCTGCCTTGTCCATATTGTGCCTTGCATGGGTACCAATGCTCATAGCACTATATTTTGCTCCGGAGACAAAGGGCAAAAAGCTGGAGGAAATAACGGGAAGATAACAGGACAACGGATGCTTGACTTGGAATGTTTGCTAAAAAAGGGCAATCTTTATTTCCTTCTATCTATCTGCCTTAAATAAGGAATGAAATGAAAGACGAAAATAAAGCTGCCCCATTTGATCTCGATTTTTATGGCTCTCATCTAAGAAAAATAAAGGAACATCCATGTTTTGATGAGCAAGCATGCCATCTGTTTGGCAGAATGCATCTACCTGTGGCGCCGAAGTGTAACATTCAATGCAATTATTGTGTAAGGGATTTTGACTGTGTGAATGAAACCAGACCTGGTGTGTGCAGTAAAGTGATCACTCCGAAAGAGGCCGTAGGCTACGTTAGAAAAGCAATAAAAAAATTTCAATACATAAAGGTCATTGCGATCGCAGGACCAGGAGAACCCCTGTACAATGAAGAAACATTCGAAACTCTCAGATTGATCAAAGAAAACTTTCCCCATTTGATGAAATGCTTGAGCACAAACGGCCTTCTTCTTCCGGAAAAGAGCAGCATATTGAAAGAATTGGACGTTGGAAACCTCACTGTAACTGTGAACGCAATTGATCCAAAGACAGGGGCAAAGATCTATTCTTTCGTGAACCACCATGGAAAGGTGTTGAAGGGTGAAGAGGGCGCAAGAGTGCTTATGGAGAATCAACTTGAAGGAATAAAGAGGACGGTTAAAAATAAGACGGTTGTCAAGGTAAATACCGTATACATTCCCGGGATAAATGACGAACAGATAGTAGAGGTGGCAAAGAGAGTGAAAAAACTGGGAGTCTACATGCAGAACATCATACCCCTGATCCCGCAATATAAATTTGCAAATATTAAGCCGCCCACTCGCGAAGATTTTAAGAAGAAGCAGGAGGAATGTGGAAAAGTTTTGAAACAGATGGTGCATTGCAGACGATGCAGGGCGGATGCCGTAGGGAAACTGGACACGACGTACAGGATCAGGTGTATACTGATTGATGCAGTGTTAGTTCACAATACAATTATACAGTTAAAATATGCAGTTACAAACGTAAACAAACTATTTATACAAAAAATGGTATTAGATAGAGAAAAGAGTTGGTGGAGGTTATAAATTGAACAAAAAAGGAGGGTCTGATTTTTCTCTAGATCAGATAATAGAGGGTGTTAGAAGATACCAGGGCGTTACTAGAAAAAATATGATCTCTGCCGTTATTGAGTTTCTTCCGGAGCATAGAAATCCAAACATATTGGCTGGATTTGGTGAAGATGCTGCAGTGATCCTCGATGGTGACGGAGATAGCACACTCCTGCTTGCAACTGACGGTATAATGGAAGACTTTTTAAACGCAGATCCATTTTTTGCCGGGTACTGTGCCGTTTTGGTAAATGTGAACGACATCTATGCCATGGGAGGGACTCCACTAGCGATGGTGGAAACAGTCTCTATTCGAGATTTTAATGCCTACAGGAAGGTGATGGCGGGTGTGGCTATGGCCATAAAAAAGTTTGATGTGCCTATGGTGGGTGGGCACACGCACCCGGACAGCAACTACGCTGCAATCGACATTGCGATTCTGGGCAGTGTGAAAAGAGGGGATGTGATACTCAGCAGTACCGCCCAGCCGGGAGATGAGATTGTATTTGCAGTTGATCTGGATGGCAGGATCAATCGGAAATTCCCTTATGCATGGGATACTACCTTTTTTAAAGATTCAAAAACCCTGAGGAAACAAACGTCCGTAATGAACGATTTAGCGTACAAGCACCTTTTAACCTCTGGCAAAGACATAAGTAATCCAGGTTCTTTAGGAAGTTTAGGCATGTTACTTGAGACCAGCAATGTCGGAGCGGTGGTGGACATAACAAGGATACCAAAACCAAAAAACGTTCTCATGAACAGGTGGGTGTTGTTGTATCCAGGCATTGGATTTGTTGTAACCTGTAAAAAAAATTCTGATGAGGTTTGCAGATTGTTCAGGGATGCTTCCATATCCGCGGAGGTTTGCGGGAGGATAACCAAGGGTCACAAATATGTTATTACAGATGGCGAAGAAGAGGGTCTGCTGCTCGATTTTGAAAAGGACAAAATTACAGGGATAAAAAAGAAGGAAGGCGACTGAATGCTTATAGAAAAGATAAAGAATGGAGCAAAAAGCTCCTATGCAAAAGTGGCAATTGGAGTGGGATCTGAGCAATCGGATTACCAACAAAAAATTATAGAAAGTGTTGGAAAATCACTTGAATATGCTAGAATAGTTTTGGTGGGAAATGAAAAATGTTTTGAAAAGTGTACTTCCAAAGAGGTTGAAATTGTCCATTCATCCTATCCAGAAAAAGAGATGGTGGAATTGCTGTTAAATGGAGAAATCGATGCTTGCGTAAGGGGAACGTTAAAAGCCACAAAAATGCTTTTTGAGATAAAAGAACAGATGAAACCGAAAAAGATAGGAAGGGTCGCACTGCTTAGAGCCCATGACGGCCACGAGTTTCTTTTTGCTCCTGTAGGCATTGATGAAGGCTACGACGTATCAGACAAAAATTTTCTGCTAAAAGAAGGCGTAAAACTTGCGAACAAACTTGGAATAGAGCCAAAAATTGCTGTGCTCAGTGGAGGAAGAGCTGAAGATAGAGGGCGCTCAGAATTTGTGGACAGAACCATCGATGACGCAGAGCGTGTTGTAAGTATGGCGAAGAGAGACGGAATAGCAAAGAACATAAAACACTATCACATACTGATTGAAGATGCAATAAGAGAAAAAGCAGATTTTCTATTGGCACCAGACGGAGTTTCTGGCAATCTGATATTCAGAACTCTAACCTTTCTTGGTGGTGAATATGGATATGGGGCACCCTTCGTGGGACTGAATAGATTAATAGTCGACACTTCAAGGGCGCAATCTAGCGAAGAGTATACAATTGCGATCGCGCTGGCAAGTTTTCTCAGTGAAGGGTGGTGAAATAGATGATAGAAATGGATCCAGATGAGGTGAGAAAGAGATTTGGAAAGCTGTTCTCAAAAAAATTTTTGACACTGGTGGACGAAAGGAAGAGGATGTGCGAAATAATAGAAGAATGCTCTGTCAAAGGAACCGTAGAGTGGGATGTTGTGAATAGATTGAGGGCTGGGGGAATAGTCGAAAAAGCATGGACAGATGGAAAAATTCTTCACATGATTGCGAGAATAGGAAACGAGCCCGTTTCATTTGGGCCCTCCAGCATTGAGATGGGAGGACAGGCGCTGGAGAGTGTTGAAATAAAGAATGATGAGGTCTATACTAAATGGGCCGGAATTGCGGGAGGCGGATTGGGGCTTTCTGCGTGTCTCGCTCAATCTCCAGGAGTCAAAAGGGTCATATACCCAACCAAAAAAGATCTGGAAGAGATAGGCGGAGCACACGCATCTCGCGTGATCGTGGTGACTCCTGAGATGCAAAAGTTGATCGTAGGGATTGATGATACTGACACAAAAGAAGAGGGAGCAACATGGTTCCTTGCTTTAAAAATCGGGGAAGAACTGGATAAAATGAGGGGAGTTGAATTTCTGGATCACCGCATAGTGCAACTGAACCCAAAAGTGAAGAATAAAACCACAAATTGTGTTTCTATCTGTTTGACGCTGGCTGTCGAAACAAAAAAGATGGAAGAGATAAAGAAGCTGGTAATAAAGAGGGTTGGAGAAATGACAAAATCTGATGATACCGCTTTAGCAATTTTTACCGGGATCGAGATACCCGCGGGACTAAAAGAGTACGGATCAAAAGTGAAATCAGAAATAATTGATTTGGACCTTGCAAAGGAAATTGCATCTAAAAATGATGTTCAATTTATAAAGATAACGGGTGAAGAGGGTTTTATTGGTGCTCTTGCTTCAATATCATATTCAATGAGTGGGTTGGAAGCAGCAGCTCTCTTTGATGATCCCGCTCTGAAAAGGAAGGGACATTTGCAGTAGGATCCTTCAACCATTTTACATGTTCTCACATTTGATCGTGGTTTTTTCTTTCAGGGAGCATGAGGTATATGGGAGTATAAGACAAAGGGCTGTGAGGCCATAGGCTACCAGAGCTGTTGGTATAACTGGGTGCAATCCCCATGGTTGATAGACCGTAAATGCTGCAGCCAGTCCCGTGGCAACTGCCACGTTTCCGAAGGCAGCCCACCTAGTCAGCCGTCTCCTGTGACAGAACCATGCCGAAAAGAGGGGGGCGATGTAAATTGGCTGAAACGCCACGAACAACAGCACTAACGCTACGATTTCCTGCGAGGCGATCAGGGCCAGCAACCATCCCAGCCCTCCGATCGCTCCACAGACAGCGATTGACACAGCGAGCATTTTTTTATCAGACGCATTGGAATTAAACAATCGCTCGTAGATGTCCTTCACGACTATTGTGGCAGAGGCATGCAGCCAAGAGTCAGAGCAGGACATGCAGGCAGCGATGATTCCGGCACAGAACACGCCACCAACGATTGGTGGGAAGAATTCGAGCATTGCCAGGGGAACCGCCTGCGTTGGGTCGATGCCCGGTAGTTTCAGTCTGGCCACCAATCCTGCGAAAATAGCCAAAAAACCTATTGGAAATATGAGAAGGGAGGCCAGCAATCCCGCCTTTCTTGCCTCTTGAGGACTTTTTGAGGCGGCGCATCGCTGGAGCCATGGCTGGCTGATGAACCAGAACATGAGCACACACCCTATATAAGAACTAAGTCTATAGCGTCCGGCAGCAAGCCAGTTCGAGTGCCCTGGAGGTAACTGGGACAGGAGGGTGGACCAGCCCCCGAACTTTATGCAGGTGACCACAGCCAACGCGATCAGACCGGAGTAGATGACGATCGTCTGGAAGCAGTCAGTGAGAGAGACGGCCCAGATGCCTCCGATGCATACATACAAAATGACGATCATGGCGGTTATGTGGATGCACCAGTGGATGGGCATGTCTGTGACGGCAGACAAGACAACACCTCCTGCCAGAAATTGCCCGGCCAGCATCGATATGAGGGGAATGGTATTCACCACGGCCACCCAGACCCTGGATTCCACTCCGTAGTAACGCTCAAACAGCTCCGGAACAGTGTATGCATCTGATTGTCTAAAACGAGCTGCCGCCAGTGCCATACATATGATCAGACCGAACGCCAGGCATAAGGGATAGAGCACCCCAGATATGCCAATGGAATAACCCAGCTCTCCCACCCCGAGGGTAACACCCGATCCAATAAGCGTGGCAGCTATAGAAAGGCTGGCAACCCACCAGGGCATTCGTCGATTGGCTATCAGGAAGTCGACAGCAGTGTGTGTCTTGGTCTTTCCATAGGCCCCCATAAGCATGCAGATGACAAGGTATAGGATGACTATTAAGAGAACGACGTTCATCGATAGCTCCATATCTCTTTCTGTATAAATAATTAATATTGTCGTGCATAATTCCGAATGAGACCATCAACTTAACGATTTTCCGATAAAAATAGAGTTATTCTTACAACTCAGTTTTGCCAAGAAGCGAATTAAAAAGTTTCTGGACAATAACTTTAATCTGTTTAGTTCTTAGCTGTAAACAAAAATCTAAGCGCACGACCCAACTAAATTTTAGGGTAATCTTTTTTCAGTTGTTTAGGTTCTGTACGTGACTTAACTTTTGTAGAAACGAGAGGCGAATCAGCGAGCATAGCTCCTAAATTTATCGTTCCAACCACATCAACGATTCCTAAAGCCGCTATTGCATCTCCATTGCTGTTCCTGATCGGAGCAACAATAACTGGTACACCTTTGTATCTGCCAGAGGTGGGAATTGTTTGTATTAATCTATTTTCATTGAGAACCTGTTCTAATATTGGACCTGTGTATTCAAAATCAATAACTGCTCCCTTTTCAATACATATGCCCCCCTTATTTTTTGAACGCATGGCCACTGGTACTTCAAATAAATCATGCACTGCCTTTGCAATTGGTGCGATTGCCTCACCAGTTGAGTCTTCACTTATTGATCTGGATTTTTTTTTTCATTTTCATTCTTAACTCCTTGCTCTTACAGGAGATCTAGATCTTGTGCATTTTCATTCGTCAATGTTAGATCTGCCAGAGAGCAAGCCAATACTTTTTTGGATCTCTGTTGAAAGAAGTTAAAAAAACTCACTAAAAAAGAGCTAATTTTTCTGTTTTGTTTCATTTTCTTCCTCCATTTTCAAGTTATTGTTTCTCTCCATATACAATTTTTTCCCATACTTTAATAGTGCAGGCTTATTTAAATAATTTACCATTATAGCCAACTTAAGGTCTAAATGTCTTTATGAAAGACTGGTCAAGAGAGAAGGCTCTATCTATGATCTTTTATTCAGTTTGTGGCCCTTTTCATGTTTTCTTTCTTACAGACGACTGGGGAGATTTTTGAAAAAGCTCTTTAAGTAGAACAATCTCAGGAACAAGAAACTTTCAAAATTTATTCAAGATATGTGAGTTAACTATTTAAATAGAAAATGAGATAGTTTCTATATGACATCTCTTACTGACAACAAAAGAACAGCGATAAGCTTATTGATAATTACCATTTTTTTATCCACGGGATGCATAGAAAAAAATGAAGAGAAAAGCGTAACTCTTATCAAGATGGGTGGAGCAACAATGATGACAAGCATGGAAGCGGGCACAATCGATGCCATGATCTGCTGGGAACCCTGGAATTCATTGGTGTTTAGTGAAGGTATAGGAGAATACCTGGTAAATAGCAGTGAAATTTGGCCGCATCATCCATGTTGTATACTGGCGGCCGATTACAATTGGTATGAAAAGGTTGGAGAAGAAAAAGGTGATGACATCCTGAAACGTGTAGCTCTTGCACATCTGCGTGCAAATGAATGGATCGATGAAGCATTACCAAAAGATTCTGAAAACCATTCCAAATTACTTACTTACGCAAAAGAGCTCACTGGCAAAAATGAGTCGGTTATTGAACTTGCAAACAAGAACATTGATTTTGATTATGATCTAGATCTTATAGGAATTAAGACTTACGCAGACAAATTGATGGAATATGGGCTTTTTGAGTCATCAAAATGGGAAGCATCTGGTTACGTTTCAACAGATGCGTACATCAATTCGATAGTAGAGAGAAAGTACATAAGTTGGGCGAAAGAGCATGAGGCTGATACCAATTTAAGTTTGCCAGAAGAGATATCATTGCGTATTGGCTATCTCAGTGCAGACCTGCACCACCTGGCATTATTCGTAGCAAAAGAAGAGGGTTTTTTTTCAGACTGCAATATATCTGTTACTCTGCACGATCCATTCGTTAATGGCGCTGCAGAAATGCAGGATGGTTTCAAACAAGATACCATTGACATCGGTTATCTCGGCATAGCCCCAGCGACGATCCAAGGCATCAATGCAAACGATTTCGATAAAAATGATGCGAGAATCAAGGTAATAGCATCTGTTAACTATGATGGCACTGCCATAATGGTAAGAAAGGGTATCGGCATTAATAGTGTAAAAGATCTGGCTGGAAAAAGGTTGGCCTATCCTGGGCCGGGAACCGTACAACACTTTTTGTTACTCATGGCATGTGAAAAATCTGGCATTAAAGCGTTATAGGGTGACACAGTTATGGCAGATAAAAGATGGAAAAGATGGAGATCTGTTGTCATAAGGATAATGGCAGTATTAACTTTTATTTTGATTTGGCATATACTAATTGTAATCGCACGAGGAGGAAACCCTTTTTTAACAAATTATAACCTGCAGAGTTTGCCTACACCGAAAGAGACTTTTGATGCGTTAATAGAAGGATTATTTCCACATGCCACGGGTCCTTTATACCAGGCAAGTTTGCTGGATCATGCAGGGGCCAGTCTTTTAAGGGTTTTTGAGGGATTTTTGATCGCATGTCTTGTAGGAGTGCCCATCGGATTTTTTATAGGATGGAATTCAACGGCTAATGATTTTCTGGGTACAATAATTGAAATCCTGAGACCAATTCCTCCAATAGCATGGATTCCCATTGGATTGCTGATATTTGCACTTAACGCACCGATCTTCATAGTCTTTCTTGGAATAGTGTTTCCAATAATTTTAAATGCCGCTCAGGGCGTACGATCTATAGATAAACAGTTTATTGAAGCTGCTGAAACACTGGGCGCAAAAAGGTATAATCTGTTAACAAAGGTTGTTATACCATCAGCTATACCTTCAATTGTGACTGGAATGCGTATTGGTATTGGAATTGGCTGGATGTGCATTGTTGCTGCTGAAATGGTTGGCATGCGTCAGGGATTGGGATTGGGATATTATATCTGGCTAGCTTATGATCTGTACTGGATACCAAGTATGATTGCAGGCATGGTATTCATTGGAATTATTGGCTGGATCATGAATGCAGTGCTCGAACAATTTGAAAAAAGGTTATCACGATGGAGGGAATAGATGGCTCTTAAAATCAGTAAAATATCTAAAAGCTTTGAAAAGGTTCAGGCTTTGGAGAATGTAGATTTGTCTATTGATAATGGCGAATTTGTCTGTATAGTCGGGCCCTCTGGTTGCGGAAAAACCACTTTACTCCGTTTAATTGCTGGAATTGAATCACCCGACAGGGGGAAGATAACGGTAGATGACAGGGAAGTTGACGGCCCCGGGGCTGACAGAGGGATGGTATTTCAAGAATTCACGCCCTTTCCATGGAGAACTGTGAGACACAACATCGAATTTGGGTTAGAAATAAAAAAATTAACGAAAGAAGAGCGAAGAAAGATAAGCGATTACTACATCGATCTGGTTAAATTAAGAGGTTTTGAAGATACATACCCATATAAATTGTCTGGAGGCATGAAGCAACGCGTTTGTTTGGCAAGGGTTCTCGCAAATGAGCCAAGAATATTGCTTATGGATGAGCCCTTTGGGTCACTTGATGCACAAACGAGAAACCTTATGCAGAAAGAGCTTCTTGAGATCTGGGGAAAGGAAAAAAGGACAGTGGTGTTTGTTACACACTCTGTTGACGAAGCTGTGTATTTGGCAGATCGCATTGTAACAGTTACATCAAGACCGGGGAAGATAAAAAGAATGGTTAACGTGGAACTAGCACGACCCAGAAATCGAACAGATGAATATTTTTCAAAGATCAGACATTCGATACTGCAGGAACTGAAGGAAGAGGTACAAAAAGCTATAGGGCCGTAAAAAAAGAGACAAAATT
>DUKC01000011.1 GCA_013329495.1 Thermoplasmata archaeon | reverse complement strand
TTCTTTCCTCTCAGACAAGGATCAAGAGAGGGCTAGAACTTTTGGAACCTAAGCTCGGAAAGATTTGTCCAGAAGATCTAATGGAAGTTCTTAGAGATCATTATGAGGGCACTAACCTCTATCAATACCCTCCTCACGAAAATCCAAACCACAGGACGATTTGTATAAACCGGACGTGTTCCTCGATGGTTTGTCATCTTAGGCCCTGGCTGCCGAGACAGCTCCAGTTGATGTGGTATTCCCACTGTTCTCCATGCGAATCCGTTTTTGTCCCAGTGTATGCAGGAACGACCGAAATTCCGGAATCATGGCGAAGCGGGCATGGGGGAGATGGCTGGGCAAATTGCACGAGTGACTCCGCTTGGTGGAGATTCGAACAGTTGCAGCACTTCATAGATGAGAATTACATGGAGCGCCAGCCGGGAGTTAGAAAAAAATGGGACCAATTCTATCAAAATGAGCTCACCCAGTCTCAATCACTCGAAAAAAAGGTTGAAGGAATGTTAAGAAGGGGAAGAACCCAGAAAGCCGAGGCTGAGATAAACAAGTTCGTTAATGAAAATCTAGAGCAAGCCTTTGAAGAGGTGAAATCACTCACTCCGGAAATTTCCGAGGAAGTTATCTTTGCTTTTTGTTTTCCCTAATCCTCCTTATACGAGCCTCAAGATCCGACTTCAGCACGTTCCCTATGTAGTTGTGCGTGAACGCATCTGCTTTTGCCGCTGTTGCCAGCTTTCCCGCCAAGGCCCTTGCAATGCTTCCCCGCTCTCTCAACGGAGCCCTGTTTATCAGGGGTGACTGAAATATAAGCCCGTGTTTCGGGGGCTTCTTTCCCTCACTCAAATGTGAAAACAACGCCTTTTCAGCTCCCAATAATTGGATGGTCGATGAGGGCATCATCGCCAGTTTTTTCAGGGATCCCGCCTTTGCTATCATTCGAGCAGCTAGAAGTGGTCCAATCAGCTCACTCAAGTTTGGTGCTATCCTAGGCATTCTCTCTTCGATCGATTTCTCTAACTTTCGCTGAAATTTTATCAGTCTATCCAAGGCAACGGAAAAGGACTTGAGCAGATCCTCGTCTTTCTTGTCCATCGACAGGAGAATCCCTTCTTCTAGATGTAGCCCCGCATTTTCAATAATCCTGTCGGGTCGGGTTAGTTTGCTAACAAGTTGAACAAATTCTTCTTTGTTTTCTATACGTTTGCTTATTTCAGGAGAGTAGTATAAGTACCATTTCCTCAAACGCTCGACCAGCAAATTTATGGTTTTTATCAGGTCGTCCACCGCGGCAACTGCTTGCAAGATCCTAACTTCTTTTTGTTCGAGCAATCCTCTAATTTTTAAGAGCGACAGCTCCTCTAGTGCCGCTCTCAGCAGATCGTTAGAAAATCCAAATTCTTCTGACGAAATGACAAATTCTTTGAAGATTTTGGAAGATTCATATTTCCCAATTGGGGAGAGTCTCACTTCGTTAACCTCCAGAGACAGTCCTTCCGCAATGGCTCTTTCCTCTTCGAGAATTTTCCCTTCGCTTATTTTATGGAGTCGATTTGCAATTTCATTTGCTTTCTCAGGGAAGAGGCGGAAAGACACTACCTCTTTCTCCTCATTAAGGAGGAATGTGCCAAACCAGAGAGTGACCAGATGATTCATCTTTTCCAACGAGACTTAAACTTTTAAACTCGGTCTTATTTAAAAAGTTTAGGATGGTAAATCTCAGTACCGATGTTTCTGGACTCCTGTTAAAAAATCCCCTGGTGCTTGCCTCGGGCATTTTGAATCAGACCTCGGGATCAATGCTCCGTATCTTAAAGGATGGAGCAGGTGCAGTGACCACCAAATCTGTTAGCATAGAACCAAGGAAAGGTTACTCAAATCCAACCCTGGTCGAGGTTGAACACGGTCTACTCAACGCAATGGGTCTGCCAAATCCAGGAATTGAGGAATACGTGAAAGAGATCGAAGAGCTTAAAAACGCCCTCAAGAAAGAAGGGATTTGCGGGGTGATAATAGGAAGCATAGTTGGGAAAGATGAGGAAGAATTTGTGGAACTTGCCAAAAGGATGAAGGATGCTGGGGTCAACGCCCTCGAACTGAATTTGAGCTGCCCTCATGCAAAAGGTTATGGAATAGAGTTGGGATCTGATCCGAGAGAGGTCAAGAAGATAACCAACCAAGTGAAATCCGCAATCACTCTGCCAGTATGGGTAAAATTGCCACCGATCCATCAGATTGTTGGGGCTGCTCTTGCGGCTGAGGAAGGAGGAGCGGATGCGGTGGTTGCAATCAACACTGTTAGAGGGATGGCAATCAATCTTGAAAATCACATGCCCATTCTTTCTAATTCGGTTGGAGGCTATTCCGGTCCAGGAATAAAGCCGATCGGTGTTAGGGCGGTATACGAAATTTCAAAGGAAATAAACATTCCTATCATTGGTTGCGGCGGCATAATCTGCGGAGAAGATTTGATAGAATACATCCTAGCTGGCGCATCAGCGGTAGAGATAGGAAGTGCGATTTATTACAGGGGCACAGATGTTTTCAGGAAGATATCGAAGGAGTCTTCCGAATGGCTTCACAAGCATGGTTATAACTCTCTAAAAGAGATCATTGGTCTGGCTCTGGAGTAAAACCTCTAAATTGTAGCGATGAAACAAAGCTTTTACTCTTTCAATCCTAGCTTACTCGTAAAAAACTGAGTGACAGGAACAT
>DUKC01000075.1 GCA_013329495.1 Thermoplasmata archaeon | reverse complement strand
AAATTAATACAAAAGTGGAAGATGGCCGATTACAGGATTAACGAGGAGACCATGGACAAGGAAGAGTTCAGGCTCAAAGTAAAAGAGGCAAGGGGAAGGGAGTGGATCAGGGACTCGTTTCAACTTCGAGGGCGAAGGCCGGAGGAAACCCTATCTGTCATGTTTGGCATGGTGAACTTCTGCGAGAAATTGAGCAAGGCGGTGAAATGCACTCAAGAACCTTAGAAGATGTAACTGTAGAGATATCCAGGGTATTGAACGACCTAGGCATCGATTACGTCATCGTGGGTGGTATAGCGGTCGCGTCCTGGGGAAACCTGAGAACGACGAGGGGCGTGGATATAATTATGTCTTTAGAGGAGGGAACAGTCGAAAAGTTAGTTGAAGCCCTCAGGGCACACGATTTCCTGACAAGTGTGTGGGATGTAGAAGCTGCCTTGAGGGAGCGTAGCCATTTCACCATATCCGACAAACTCTCAGTATACCACGTAGACGCCAAGGGCGTCTATACCGCTAAGGAAGCAGAGAGTCTGAAGAGAAAAAAATGGTACATCTTAGAGACACACCCATCTACATCGCCTCACCGGAAGATACCCTTGCCAACAAACTCCTGTTTGGAAGCGAGCAGGACATAAAGGATGCGGAGGGGATATGGGTGAGGCAAAGGAATTTGGATATAAAATATCTAGAAGGGAGATGCCGTACCCTGGGAGTATGGGAAGAGTTCGTAGAGATGAAGAAGAGGGTCGCAAAATATCTGAAGGAGACCGAAGAAAAAGGAAAGACTTAATGGGTGAAACTAATGTAAAAGGCGATGTGATGAAACCAAAGTTCACGATTACAAACAAGATAAATAACAACCTTCTTGAGATTGAAAGGGCGAGAGGGTTCCTCGAAGCGGCCGAGCTAAAAGAGGATTGGATAAGAGAAATGAGGAGCGAGGCGCTCATTCTTGAGGCACATCACTCCACGCATATTGAAGGCACTCAACTTACCCTGTCCCAAGCTCAAAGAATCCTTACCGGTAAGCCTGTAAGGGGGATAAGAAGTGATGACCGCCAGGAACTCTTGAATTATAAGGAAGCGATGGGCTTCGTTTCTGGATACCTGGGCAAAAAGTCAGCCATCACGGAAGATCTGATCAAGAAAATACATGAGATTTTGGTTAAAGACGTTAGAGGTGGAAAACTTGAGCCGGGTAGATATAGAAGAGCCCAAAATTGGGTGGTCAACTCCCTAACTGGAGAGGTAATCTACACGCCGCCACCTCCCAACGAGGTGCCCCGACTGATGAAAGAGTTTATCGAATGGTTGAATGAAGAGGCCGACGTCTCACCAGTGCTCCTAGCTGGTATCGCCCAATACCAGTTCGTTGACGTGCATCCATTTTTGGATGGAAATGGGAGAACTGCCAGGGTTCTCTGCACGCTCATTCTTTACCAGAATGGGTATGATTTCAAAAGGCTCTTTTCGCTATCCGAATATTACGACAGGGATCGAAGGGAGTATTACAACGCCATTCGATCGGTAAGAGACGGAGATGATATGACCCAATGGCTCGAATACTTTACAGAAGGACTCAAAGCGCAAATGCACGAAGTGAAAAGGAAAGGAGAGGTCGCCATCAAAAAAGATATCATCATCGAGAAGGTTAGGGGGTATAACCTGAATGATCGACAACAAAAGATTTTGCTGTACCTATTAGAGGAAAAACGGGCCTCTGTTGAAGAGATCAGACAGGAATTCAACCTCGTTAGAAGAACAATCCAGCGTGATTTCTCAAAACTAGTTGATCTGGGTTTAGTAAGGGAAATAGCAAAAAGTAAGACAGACCCAACGAGGTATTATGAATTACTGTGACATCTTACTACGACAATACTGTGACACCTGCTGTGACATTGGGAATCTGTACGAAATAAGAGGTGGATGATGAAGAATAGTCCAAAACCCGGTTTTAAAATCACAGAAATCGGCTTAATCCCTGGGGAGTGGTGAGGCAGAGGGGGAAACTGGATACGAACTGTCTGAAAGAGAGATGCCGTACCCTGGAGTATAGGAAGAGTTCGTAGAGATGAAGAAAAAGGTCGAAAAATATCTGAAGGAGATCGAAGAGAGGAAAAGCAGAGAGAAAGAAAGGACTTAAGGAGCTTAGGGCTATGCCTGAGCATAAAAAGCCCAAAAGAGCTTAGAAATAAAAGATGTTTATAAATTGTGAACAAAAGGTTTACAGAGTGTGAACAAAAGGTTTATAAATTGTGAACGATCTATATTCGAATCGTGAACATACATAAGTTACTCTCCACAAAAGAAAGAGTCAAGATTCTGAGGCTTATCCTATACAGGACAAATCCATTAAGGGTGAATGAGGTAGCGAGAGAGTCGGAGCTTAGCAAGGGGCTGATCTCCAAATTTTTTGACGTTCTGCTCGAAGAAGGCATTTTGGAGAAAATTGACGCTAAGTTCTCTGTTCAGGACAACCCCAATACGAGCGCGATTAAAATACTTCTGAACATAGAATGCTTTGATACCGCTTTATTCAACAAATTCACATTTGTTAGCGGCGCTGGGCTCTATGGCAGTTTCGTGAAGGGGAAGAACACGGAAGAATCGGATATCGATGCGTGGGTTCTTATCGATAAAACCGATGAAGAAAATCTCGCAAGGCTCACGAGTGAATTGAAAAGAAGATACGAAAATATAAAACCGCTCTATTTGACTAGAGAAAAAATAGAGATATTAAAAAGAGAAGATCCCCTGTTCTATCATTCTCTTGTTTTCGGCTCAATAAACGTGTATGGTGAGGGAATTGAAATTTGATTTTGATGATTGTGTAAAAGAAGGGCTGCTCAGACGCATCCCACCATCGAAGGGGAGAGCGGAAGGCAGTATGAAAGCTGCCCTGCGATGGCTCGAGGAGGGTGAAAAGGACTCAGATGGTGAAGCTTTTGCTTCTTCAGTCTTATCCTCTTATCTCGCGATGTTTCACTCTGCAAGAGCGATCCTTTTCTTTGATGGTTTCAGAGAGAGAAGTCATTACTGTATAGCGAGATATCTTGAAGAGAGATATGTTAAGACGAGCTTGCTGGAGAGAAAGTGGATAGAACTTCTCGACCACTATAGGGAGCTGAGGCACGAAGGCCAGTACAGCGTAAGCTTCTTCGCTACGAAAGACGAAGCAAAAAGCGCTTCAAAAACCGCCAAAGAATTTGTTGAAAGAATGAAAAAACTGATGCAAGAGGTGATTGAAACTGAACCATCAAAACATTGAGATCATCCGTAGCGAAAAAAGGAAGAAGACGATCCAGGCGAAGGAGATCCATGGGAAAGTATACGTTTACCTCCCCGCCGACCTGAGTGAGGAGGAGGAAAAGAAGTGGATTGACAAGATCCTAAGAAGCATGGAGAAACGTAAAAGGAAGCGGGAACTCAACACCGATGGAGCATTGGTCGAGCGTGCCCAAAAAATCAACGAAAAGTATTTCGACGGAAAGCTAAAATTCCAGATAAAGTACGTGACAAACCAGAATTCGAGGTTTGGTAGCTGTACCCCACAAGACAAAACGATTAGAATCTCAGATCGTCTAGCCAACACACCTAGCTGGGTCAGAGATTACGTCATAATCCACGAACTAGCACACCTGATCCATCCCAACCACTCCAGAAGGTTC
>DUKC01000143.1 GCA_013329495.1 Thermoplasmata archaeon | reverse complement strand
GATATCGTAGAGAACTGGAAGGGAAAATTCGATGTTTGGCAGGCATACACCGAATTTGTGGAGGGGATGATGGACCCGAATAACAGGATATTGAGCGTGGCAGAGGCGGCAGACAAGGCAGTAAAGGAGAATTACGAATATTGTATAGACGTACCATACGAGGTCGGGAATTCTGGATTTGAGACATTGATTGGATTGAGAGAGGAGGGTTGGGGCCTGGAAACCCCTGCATGGAGAGAATATTATGAAGATGGACTCAGA
This sequence comes from Thermoplasmata archaeon, assembly GCA_013329495.1. GTDB lineage: Archaea > Thermoplasmatota > E2 > UBA9212 > UBA9212 > UBA9212 > UBA9212 sp9212u. The sequence goes on along the minus strand of DUKC01000143.1, from coordinate 3,561 downwards.
AAATATAAAACTGAATTTGAATACAACGGAATGAATGTTGTCATCACTGATGGATGGATCGAGGGATATGCTGAGGGATACTATGAACAGGTCTCAAAGGCAATCGAGAAGGTACTATTACAAAGGGAGGAGGTGTGAACAGTGGATGCTATTCTAGTTTGCTTAAACCTTTGTTGCACTTCTCCTTTTTTATTGTTTCGCATAATTCCAAATTGTCTAAGCTGCAACATGCTTGCATGCATGCTAAACTTCATGGGATATCTTTCACCCTGCTGTGAAATGCTGGGTATATAAGAAGGAAAAAAAGATTGAAAAACTCTTTCTCAGTTAAAATTCGTGATGTTCTTTTTGTACAAAGGCAAAGCAAAGAGACATGTTTAAATATTAGGCAAACCTATTATTATAAGGTTACCCTATAAGATGCAAATCACTTTAGCGAATCTAGGACCTAGGCAAAAAGGAACCATCATCCAGATCATTGGGGGTAGAGGTATGCAGAGCCACTTGAGGACAATCGGGGTCAGAGAGGGAAAACTAGTCAGAATAGTAACCAAACAACCCGCGAGGGGACCCATAGTTTTGGAAATCGATGGCAACAGGATCGCAATGGGAAGGGGGATGGCGATGAGGGTTTTGGTAGAAATATGAAGATCTTATTGATGGGAAACCCGAACGTAGGAAAGAGTGTGGTGTTTTCAAGGCTGACAGGTATAAATGTCATCGCATCAAATTATCCTGGAACGACTGTGGAGCTAAAGAGAGGCAGAACCAGATTAAATGAAAAAAGAGCGGAGGTGATTGATGTTCCAGGTGCTTACTCGTTAGAACCAACCTCAAAGGCTGAGGAGGTTGCAGTGAGGATGCTGGAGGAGGGAGACGCCGTCATAAATGTTGTTGACTCGACGAACCTGGAGAGAAACCTGTACCTAACCCTACAGCTTAAAGAGAGGGAGGTGCCCATGGTGGTGGCACTTAACTTTTGGGATGAGGCGAGGCACAAGGGCATAAAGATCAACATTGCGAGCCTGAGAAAATTATTGGGCGTGCCGATCGTACCAACAATTGCAATCACCGGAGAGGGAATCAGAGAGTTGGTTGCTTCAATTCCATCAGAAGCTTCTCCTTCAAAAGTTCTCTCTGAGGATGAAAGATGGATCGAGATCGGAAGAATAATCAGAGAGTCTCAAATTGTGACCCACAGGCACCACACTCTCTTGGAAGTGCTCGGAGACGCGTCAGTCAAACCCCTAACGGGGATTCCCATAGCAATCGTTGTTATGCTTGCAACATTTTGGGTAGTGAGACTGATCGGTGAAGGATTGATTGGTTATGGATTTGACCCGATTTTCGACCTTTATGAAGGGCTTGTTTTAGAATTAAGCGAAGCGATGGGTCCCGGCTTTTTGCATGATATTTTGATTGGAAAGTTAACAGATGGGGGAATAAACTTTGCTGAGTCGATGGGCCTGCTAACGACGGGAATGTATGTTCCGTTTGCCATGGTTTTACCATACGTTTTTGCTTTTTATCTGGCTCTGGGCATTTTGGAGGATAGCGGCTATCTGCCTAGATTGGCTGTTTTGATAGACACCTTGATGCACAGGATAGGCTTGCATGGCCTGGCTATAATACCGATGATGCTTGGTTTGGGCTGCAATGTCCCGGGAGCCTTATCGACTAGAGTCTTGGAAACGAAGAAACAGAGGTTCATCGCTGCGACCCTGATGGCAATCGCGGTTCCCTGCATGGCTCAGATAGCCATGATATTTGGGCTGGTTGGTAAACTGGCAGGTGTGAAAGGACTCAGCATCGTTTTTCTCACGCTCTTTCTGGTGTGGGTTGTGCTCGGGCTCTTGCTTAAACACCTCGTAAAAGGGGAATGCCCGGAGATATTCATGGAAGTTCCTCCTTACAGGGTGCCATCTGGGCTTGCCCTGTTCAAAAAACTATGGATGAGGATAAGGAGCTTTCTAACCACCGCAATCCCTTTTGTCTGCTTGGGAGTCTTTATCGTAAATTTGCTCTATGTACTTGGAATAATAGAAGCGATGGGGGATCTATTTGCCCCTTTGATGACGGGGTGGCTCGGCCTACCCTCAGACGCTGTTGGAGCGCTAATAATCGGATTTCTGAGAAAGGATGTGGCAGTTGGCATGTTACTGCCTCTCGGCTTAACCGCATCTCAAGCAGTAGTGGCTTCAGTTGTTCTTACCATGTATTTCCCCTGTGTTGCAACTTTTGTTGTCTTGATTAGAGAACTGGGTATTGTAGACATGCTAAAGTCAATGGGCATAATGGTTGTTTCAGCTATGTTGGTGGGAGGGGTGCTAAACCTACTACTCAATCTACTGGGAGTGTAAAAAAATGATCTCAAAATCTGTTGAAGACTATTTGGAAGCAATCTACCGGCTGCTAAAAGAGAAAGGCTACGCCAGACCGATAGACATAGCACAGAAACTTCGGGTAAAGCAACCCAGCGCCACAGAAATGGTCCAGCGACTGGCCAAGGACGATCTGGTTGCATACGAGAAGTACAGGGGTATGACGCTGACGCCAAAAGGGGAAAGGATCGCAAACTCTGTCTACCGGAGACACAGGACGCTCGCAGAATTCTTGAAAATTCTAGGAGTGGAAGAGAGGATAGCCGAGGAGGACGCATGCAAAATAGAGCACGATGTTAACCCGAAAACAATGAGACAGCTGGTCAAATTCGTGGAGTTTGTCCAAAAATCCCCGCAAGAACCGAGATGGCTGGAGCGTTTTGGGGAGTATGCTGGGACAGGAAAACATCCAGAGCGCGGTAGAAAAAAAGAGGGACCAATAGGTAATCAACAAGACAGTAGAGATTGTGAATCCAAACTTATTACAAAGAATGGAGAGTCGGGCGATGTGAACTTGCTTAAAAAATACATGGAGTGGAGCTAAAACAGTTGGTTAGGAGGTTTCATACAATGCAAATTCAGAGTTTTTTATGAGTAAAAATGTCAATTCATCCAGCAATATTTAAGTAGTAACGTAAGATTAAATCTTATGGCAAAAGCTCTTGTGGTATATTTTACAGTAACTGGTCACACAAAAAAGGCAGCAGAAGATATTGGGAAGGGAATGGAAAACAAAGGCATTGAGGTTAGCATAAAGAGCGTCGTTGACTTTTCCCAAAAAGATGTTGAACCTGTTGAAATTGTCGTTTTTGGTAGCCCAACTCACCTGTCACGTCCCGCCACAAAAATAAAGGAAGCAATGGAAAAGCTGGATGAGAGGTCTCTGAAAGGAAAGTGGGTTTCTGCTTTTACCTGCATGGCAATCAGGGGGGGAGATAAGGTGCTAAAAAGCTTGGAAGAGATGCTGAAAGAAAAAGGAGCGGAAAACTTCATTCCTGGGGTGGTGATACATGCGGGGGCTCTGCTCTCTCTGGTTAAAGGACGTGATGCATCTCCGGAAGATGTCGAAAAGTGTGAAAAGCTCGGTGAGAGTCTCGCATCAAAATGTTGAGACGTACAATTGGTTGAGGACGTGTCGGTCATTCGTTATTTATTCTTTTACAATATCAATGCAAGAAAG
>DUKC01000020.1 GCA_013329495.1 Thermoplasmata archaeon | reverse complement strand
AGAAAGGAGATGAGGATAAATGACGGTAAGAGATCTTGGCGATAATAATTATGAAGTTGTGATCGTTGGCGGCGGGCCCGCAGGCCTGAGCGCTGGCGTCAGGTGCGCCAACGAAGGAGTAAATACTTTGCTCATAGAAAGAAGCCCGATATTGACTCCCAGAATATGCTGGCTAGCTGAAGCGAGGGAGGGAGTAGAAAAACTCAGGAAAATCGGAGTGGAGGTAAAAGACATCGCAATCGATTATATGGACACTTTCAGATTGATAACTCGAAACTCTAAAGGCGACAAAGCAGAGGGAGCTATTAGTGCCAAGGGGTATAACCTTCTGGGAGAAAAAGATGTGGCATGTTATTGCGTTGACAATCAGGATGTGGCAAAAGCATTATTAAATCTCACTGACAAACTTGAAATAAAGGATAAAAATGGCGTTGTAGGGGCTGAAAGAAAAGATGGCATTGTAGAACTCAAGCTCGCAAACGGAGAGACGATAAAAACAAAGATCCTGATCGACGCCTCTGGACCGCTGAGAGAGCCTTCAAGGATGCTTGGCAGAGAATGGAACCCCAGATACATGTGGACTGCATACGGATTCGTGATCCGAGGGAAGAATATAAAAGAAAGGCTGATGGGCGGTGAGCACACTACGCTGTGTGACTGGTGGCCAACGCTCAATCATGGAGAGATAGGATGTTTATGGATAGACCCCCATGGAGATGATGGCGCATATGTTTTCATCGGAACCTCAACGATTCTTGACAAGAGAAATCCTTTTACCTATGGCTACCCTCCTTTTGGTCTCAATGCCAAAGAGCACGCTAAAACCTATCTTGAGAACGTAAGGAATGGCTACCTTAGTATGCCTGAGTACAAAGATATTTTCAAGGAAGCAAATATAGAAAGGGATGTCTGGGGTTTATACACAGGAGAGTGGGAGACAAAACCTTACGACAATAATTTGCTGATGGCTGGCGTTACTGCAGGGCACGGAACCTACTGGCTGGGTGCCCATATGCAATCCATAATATACGGCTGGGATGCTGGAAGTGTTGCTATAGACAGCATAGGAAAAGACGACTACTCTAGCCGATTCTTAAAAAAATACTATGGACTTTTGAAAAAGGATTGCATTTACAATATGGGACTATACGGATATGCCTCACAGCTATGCACAAGATTTCCATGGCTCATTGGTTCAACTATGTGTGATATGATGAATTATCTATCAACTAAAAGCTGGGGTCCGCCACTCATACACACCACTGCCGTTGGTAAATTCAAATTCTCGGACTATGTAAAGGTAGCTCCCCCTCTTATCCCAAGAGCACTAAAGAGATTAAGTGAAAAGGTGATGAAATGAGCCCACTGATGATCCTTGAGACCTCATTCCTGTTCATCTTCGGTTTCGGAGCTCTTGCCTTGGGTGCTCTTTCCCTCTGGAGAACAAAACTGAAGGGATACTCGATAGTGCTTGCAGGCGCTGGCATAGCCGCGGTAGTGATCCTTTTCGTGAGATGGGCTGAGTCACCAGAGTTCTGGGAGTTTGCAAGAATGGCTGTTTTGATTGTTGGTGGGGGAGCAATAGCCGTAGGATTTTTAGGAATCTTTACTCTGCTGATAAAGATGAGGTCTAAATAGGGAGGAGAGAAAATGGAATCAATGTTTGTCTTTGAATTGACCGTTCTTGGCGGATTTCTTCTGGCCTCTCTGGGAGCTNNCAAGAAGATTAAGTATGGTCTCATTTATGGATTGATGGGCATGGTTGCTCTATTACTCTTCATCCTATTTTTCGCACAAAACCCAGATACCTGGGACCTCATTCTTTTGTTAATAGTGGCAGTTGCAGGAGTCGCGATTGCTGTTGTGATTGCCGTGCCGTTATATCTTCAATTTGTATTGAAATAGGTGATAAAATGGAAAAGCATGAAGTTGTGATCGCCGGCGCTGGTCCGGGAGGGCTGAAAGCTGCAAAGACGCTTGAAGAAGAGGGCAAGGAGGATATCCTTCTAATAGAAGCTCTGCCAAAGAAGAGAATAGGTGACAAATTCTGCGGCGGCATGGTCCCACCAAGAGCCGTAGACCTGATAGGCATACCTGAAAGTTTGATAAACACAACCCTGAACAAAGCTGATCTGCATATAGACGGGCTGACATTTGACGTTCCATACCAGACCAGATGGGTGAAGAGGATAGATCTCGGGCAGTATCAGCTATCACTACTGAAAAAGACAGAACTAAGGGACAGCACAAAAGTAATGGATGTAGAGCCAAAAGAAAACTACATCACTACACTGGATGGAGAGAGAATAGCCTACAACTATCTCATCGATGGATCTGGATTCAAATCACCTATCAAAAGAAAACTATCAGGCAAAAGAGAGAATTACTGGCAGTGTTCAGGATATATGATCAAAACTAAAAAACAGGTGGATGACGCTTTTCACTTTTACATATACACAGATATGAACGCTTCCCTTTTCTGGACCTTGCCATATACCGATCTTTTAGAGGTCACCGTAGCTTACCCGATATACGGATCAATAGACAAGGAAAGAGCAAGACAGCACATGGAAGAATTAGCAGGATCTAAAGACCTGTCCTTAAATGAAGGAGAGCCCAAAGCGGCCCCCGTGCCTTGGGATTACAAAGGATTCAAATTCGGGAACATTTTCCTGCTGGGTGACGCCGCTGGTTTGCCGTCAACTATAATTGGAGACGGAATTTATCAGAGTGCCAAATGTGGTGAAATGGTTGCCAAAACCATAACAAACAAAGGTTACGATTGGGAGAGAGAGCTCAAAAGAGACCTTCTAAAACATTATTATATAGGCCCAGGAATGTGGATAAATAAGGTATATGGATGGACAAATGCCGCCATCAAAATAGCTCACCTCCTTACAAACAAGATGGATACAAAGATATCCGTACCGGAATTTATTGGTAAAATAGCTCGGCGTATTTTGTATAACTGGTAGGTGA
>DUKC01000142.1 GCA_013329495.1 Thermoplasmata archaeon | reverse complement strand
AGAAAGCAAAGAAACTTAGAATCAATAAAAGGACAAGGATAAAAGAGATTATTACCGTCTCCTTTCCTTTTTTCATGGTTTGTTAAATGGTTTGACTGCTTAAATCTTTTACTCGCTTTGCCACCATTTCATGCTTTCGCGAAATTTTCCTATCTTTTCGTCCAGTTCGGGTTTTCTGAAGATAAATAAATGCTCATGCATTATTAGCAAAAAATTATTTTCTTTTGATTTATTTGTCCAAAAACCAGTAGTTTTGCACCGCCATTGCTTCTTTATTATATCTTCTTTTAGGATGAAACCAACATCCAAAAATGCTTGCAACACTCTCGGAGTTATCGTGACATAATGTTTGTTTCTTCTTGTATCTCCAATAAGGATTGCACAATATTTTCCTGGTTTTAAAACTCTAATGGATTCCTTTGCCACCTCCCTTATTTCATCTACAAACTCATCTATATCTTGAACATAGGATAGATCACCTTCAATATGTTTTTTGAATTTTTTGAATAAGCTATTATGCTTGCGTATGGAGGATGAGTAGCTATCAGATCCACATAATTATCATTTATAAACCCTAACTCTCCCTCAGTTTAGGGAATAAGTCATAACCTAGCAATTGAATCAGGCAATTTGCCTTCTTTGGAATCCCGGAAATCAGCTCCTTGCCCTCACTCTCAACCACGTATATCTTCGAGAGTTCAAGCAGAAGGTCTCTTACAGAGAGTTTCGAGTTCAACTCCTCTTTCTGTAGCAGGTTTAGAACAAAGTAGTAAAGGTATAAGGAAATGAAGTTGATGAAGAGATATCCCGAAAGCGACTCATTGTCTCTGAGATAGGTCCTGTCAACCTCCATAACATTTTTGAGGAGATTGAAAGCGACTTCGATCTCTTCCCTTGATTTGTACATCAGGTATATCTGCTGGGGTGAATCAGCCAGATCACTCAAGAGAGAAATCCTCCCAAAAATCTTCATATCGCCTTCTTTAAATTTCCTCTTCCCCTGCTCTATTAGAGTGTAGTAGGTCGTCTCTTCCTCACATCCAAGCCTTGTGTCCTCGAACAGATAAAGATGGAGTTCCTCTGCCTCTGTTTCAGTGTGCTTTATTGCCCTTCCTCGATACATAAAGAAGTTCTTGGATAGGACAGTGATTTGGGGAACGAGCCTTGAATTTCTTTTGCAGGGAATTATGAATGATAAACCTCGCTTGATGAGGTGCTCCAGGTTGGTTCTTGAAAAGAACCCCGTATCCGTGACCATGATTCCTCGGCTGAGCCCCATCTCTTCCACGCTATTCACAAGAGTCGATATGTCCCTGACAGAGCCGGGGACAATCCTCAGAAAGGCTGGCAACTTCTCCGGGTGGGAGAATCCAAGTGCAAGGTTTACTTGGGGAAGAAAGAGGTGATCCTTGTTATAGCCCCTCTCAGCGAACAGGAGAGACTGAGATTGAGACAGGATAAAGGAGAGATCGTAGATGAGGGAAACTCTCTCCTTCAAGAGCAACCTGAAAAATCTCAGCTGATCCCCAACTCCAATTCTCTTCAGGAGGGAGGAGAGGGATTTTGGAGAGATGTGCAGATTAGTGAGTTCCTTAGAAAGGTAGGTTTTTTCAGTCCAGCTCTGAACGGATTTGAGGAGAAGTGGGTTGATTACCCTGTTCATTGCGAATACGAGCATGCTCTCCCAATCCGCACCGAACACTTCTTCTAAGCGTGAGGAGAGCTTGGAGCTTTTCGCTAGTGAATTGAGCAGACAAACATTCCCGTATTCGTAGGATCCTCTGATCTTGAGGGTATCTCTTGTCTTTATTCCTTTGGAAGTAACCCTGCCAATGTACTTTGATACCTTGACCCTTTTCTCCTTTTCTTTGTCCCACCTCTGCTCATAACAGTGATGAATATTTCTGGGGGTGATATTCCAGTCATTTGTTACGTATGAATCCTCATCCCCATCATGGATAGCCACAAGTCTCAGTCTGAATCCGGGAAGAGAGGTGAACTCAACCTCCATGCCTTCCCATTTTCTCCCTTTCTTTGTGCTTATGATTGTGTAGTTCACGCTTTTTATCTTTGATGGTGCGAAAAATTTTATTTAGCCTTAAACTCTATGTTGCATCACTTTACCGAATTTAGAACTAAAAATGGCAAGAAAAAAAAGAATTGATTATTATTTGTGGGAGGAGGCTGACCTAAAGACTGGATTTTCTTCTATGCAAAGAGTCACTGGATTTCCTGTCGCGGTAGCGACAGTGTTAATAGGAAAAGGAAAAATAAGAGAGAGAAAGAGACATAGTTGCTCCTAAAGAGTGTATACCCGGATAACAGGAAAGCTCTCCGAGGAGTTTATGCAAGAATTAAGAAAAAGGGATATGACCATACTTGAAGAGCAAAGCTAAGCGATGCTTGCAGGGAATTGCCTTGTGCTAAAGGCACCACAAGTTATAAAACGGATAAATAGATAGAAAAAGTGAGGTGTAAGTATGCCAATAGATCTATCAAAGTTAAGATATGGAACTGAATTGTTGAAGAGAGGGTTTGCGTCGATGCAGAAGGGAGGCGTTATCATGGATGTTACCAATGCGGAACAAGCAAAAATATCGGAGGATGCTGGCGCCGTAGCCGTGATGGCTTTAGAAAGAGTACCCGCAGATATCCGTGCAGAAGGAGGAGTTGCCAGGATGGCAGACCCTCTAAGGATTCAGGAGATAATCGAAGCGGTGAGTATTCCGGTGATGGCCAAATGCAGAATAGGACATCGGGTAGAAGCTCAGGCATTGGAATCACTTGGCGTAGATATGATAGATGAGTCAGAAGTTCTCACGCCCGCTGATCCGTTTTATCACGTCAACAAGCACGAGTTCAAGATACCTTTCGTGTGCGGATGCAGAAGCCTTGGAGAGGCGGCGAGAAGGATATGGGAGGGTGCAGTAATGATAAGAACAAAGGGTGAAGCAGGAACCGGAAACGTCGTAGAAGCGGTGAGGCACAGACACATGGTTATTGGATCAATAAGAAAACTAAAAGAAATGGACGAGAGTATGCTTAACAAATTGGCTGTTGAGTATGCGCAAAGTTATGTAAACTCAATAAAAACAATTTTTCCGAATCAAGAAATTATGGGTGCTACACTGGTTTTTGAAGAATACTCCTATGAAACGGTTGTGAAAGGAATTCTTGAGACGCTGAAAGAGATAAAAAAGCTACAGAGGCTCCCAGTGGTGGACTTCGCAGCAGGTGGAATTGCTACTCCGGCGGATGCAGCTCTCATGATGCAGCTTGGGAGTGATGGTGTATTTGTGGGCTCTGGAATTTTTAAATCTTCCGACCCTGAGCGAAGAGCGAGAGCAATAGTGGAAGCAGTGCTGCATTTTGATGAGCCGAAAGTAATAGCGGAGGTTTCTAAAGGACTTGGGAAAGCGATGAAAGGCATCGAAATAGAGGAGATACCAAAGGAAGAAAGGTTGCAAGAGCGCGGCTGGTAGTGGGTAGATGCCCATAAAGGTTGGAGTCATAGGAGTGCAGGGAGCTATAGAGGAACACATACAAATAGCGGAAGCTGCCCTCAAATCAGTGGATAGGGGCGGCAGGATAATGCTTGTTAGAAAACCCGAGCAATTCGTTGATTGCGACGCTCTTATCATTCCAGGTGGGGAATCAACAACCATCTCAAGACTTCTGGAAAAATCCGGCTTAGGCTATGCTATCAAAAAAAGGTATGGAAAGGCTGAGTTTCCCGTGATGGGTACTTGTGCTGGAATGATTTTGCTTGCTAAAAAAGTTATCGGAGAGAGAAAGAAGGTCACTGCTTTGGAGTTAATGGATATGGAAGTCATGCGCAATGCATTTGGCAGGCAGAGAGAATCATTTGAAGCAAATTTAAGAATAAAGAATTTTGACAAACCCTACCATGCCGTATTTATTAGAGCTCCCATAGCTACTAAAGTTTGGGGAAAATGCGAGGTGCTGGCTAGATTCAATCAAAAGATCGTGATGG
>DUKC01000017.1 GCA_013329495.1 Thermoplasmata archaeon | reverse complement strand
TCCCGAGGGGAATCCTCTCGCAGAGTTGAGGGTATTTATAGTCCGTGGAACAACCAGCTATCCAGAGATTACCGCAATAACCAACGAAGAGGGTAGTTACGCAATTGGAAACGTTCCCCCAGGTAAGTTCAAAGTGGCTGTCCATAATGCCGAGGGAGAAAGAATTGGTCTTGAAAGCGTTACTGTCAGAGAAGGGAGAACCACCACACTAAACTTTGTTGTTCCGAATCCCTAATACGTCCCAAATCAATGTCGCTTTTTCTGTCGCTTTAAATTTAAAGAGAGGTTGTTCCACGGAATACACCAAAACCATCCAAAATGCTTAATAACTCCCCAAGTTTTAAATCAGTTATGAGATGGCTATTGAGGTCAAAAATCCACAAAGCAAGAGTAACCCACGCTGTCTTGGACTATGTTGGAAGCATAACGATAGATGAAGACCTTATTGAGAAGGCAGGACTTTGGCCGGGCGAAAAAGTCTTGGTGGTTAGCAACACCTCGGGATCACGATTAGAAACTTATGTGATAGTTGGAAAAAGAGGGTCCGGAGTAATTGGAATGAACGGTGCCGCTTCTCTATTGATCAAGGCAGGGGAGGAAGTATGCATAATGGGTTTTGAGTTAACAGCCCAGCCGATGGAGGCAAAAAAAATTTTGGTAGATCAAGACAATAAATTTATCAGATTCCTTTAGAATTCTTCAAATAGTGGCGTTTGATTGGGTGTTTGGTTAGTCCTTGCTGTCAGAAGTAAAAAGTAAAGAAAGATGGTTAAAGCAGTGGGCTTGGTCTCCGGAGGCCTCGATAGCATCCTGGCACTGAAAATAATGCTGGACCAGGGAATTGATATCATAGCATTAACTTTTATAACGCCTTTTTGCTCTCCCAACAAAAAAGAGTTTGAGCAGAGAGTAAGGAGCATAACCAAAAAGTTCAGCATTCCAATCAAAGTAATTTCTTTGGGTGAAGATTACATAGAAATGATCAGAAACCCTGCACACGGTTATGGTAAGCACCTGAATCCCTGCATAGATTGCAGGGTGTTCATGCTGAAAAAAGCAAAACAGTTTATGAAAGAGAACGGAGCATCTTTCGTGTTCACCGGCGAAGTGATGGGTCAGCGTCCAATGTCGCAAAGAAAAGCACAATTACAATTGATTGAGAAAGAAGCCGATTTGGAGGGGCTGATTCTGAGACCACTGTCTGCAAAGCTCTTGGAACCAACAACTCCTGAAAAAGAGGGCTGGGTTAGGCGAGAGAGCTTGCTAAGCCTCGAAGGACGACAAAGAACAGAACAGATAAAGCTGGCTGAAAAATTCGGGATAAAAAATTACTCCTGGCCTGCAGGGGGCTGCAAGCTCACCGACCCTCAGTTTGCCGCAAGGTTAAAGGAAGCATTCGAGCACGGAGAAGAAAGTATGCATGACATAAAGCTCCTAAACTATGGGCGGCACTTTAGACTGCCTAGCGGGACAAAGGTTGTGGTTGGAAGAAATGAAGAAGAAAACAAGGTGATTTCAGGTCTCGCGCAAGAGAACAATCTTTTGCTTGAGGTGATTGGTTTTGCAGGTCCCACGACTCTGCTCCTCTCTCCGAAAGACAAAAAAGACCCTGAACTTGCAGCATCCATTTGTGTGAGGTACAGCGACTTTGACAAAAGAGGAGAGGCGGACGTTATGGTGAAGGGGAAGGGAGTCGTCCGGGCGGGACCGATAGCCCCCTGGAGGCTGGAAGAATTTAGAATATCCTAAGTTCTCTCAACAATTACTCCTTGGCTTATTCACCCGCAACCCAACTGACAGAAATTCACAAAATACTTTTATATATCGTTATGTAATTCTAACCAATCTGGCAAAAATGACAAAGGAATTCCGCTTGCTGTCTATTTTATTGCTTACCATCCTGATTGTTTGCACCACAGTTGTAGGTGGTTATTCAACTCAAGAATGGGAATGCTATGAAGACAAAGATTTACAGTTTAAAGTAAAATACCCATTGGAATGGAAAGTAAATTCTATCGACACCTCCAACGGCACGGGCGAGTCTTTCTGCTTCACTTTCGTTGGAAATTCTAAAACCGCTCTTCCTTTGCTTGAAATCGAAGTAGTAAAAACATCAGAATCAATCGAACTTATTGAAAAGGATCTCAATGATCAGATGGAATATTACGAGGGGCATCCCTCCTGTAATTTCTCGGAGGTCAGACGATGCGCCTTTCACGGACAAAAAGCGCTCGAATGGAATGTCACCGACTCCTTGTTTAAGCAGTTGCAGTATTCTATTGCTGTAAAAAACAGGGACCTCGCATACAAGATAAGCTTTAAAAACAGCATATCAGATTGGAATGAGGAATGGGAAAACACGATCCAAGAGATAAAGGGCTCTTGGGAATTCCTTTTAAAATCTGATTGAATTGTGTGATTCGCGTTATAAATCCTTTTTTGAGCCAACCCTTAAAATTCTTCAGAGCGTTGATAACCTCTTTCTAACCTAAAGGACTAATCACAAATTTAAAAAATGTTAAAGAGGTTCCATACGATTGACAAATCCTTAGCTCCCGCAATTTGTTGCTATCTCTGCCCTTCTTTTTCAAGCCCAATAAGGTTTTGCTAAGTCTTTGTAGGCGGTCAAAGCGGCAGTCGCACCTTGGGAACAGGCAACCACTATCTGTTTGATACCTCCGGTTACGTCTCCCGCGGCATAGAAACCGCTGATGCTCGTTCTCTGTTCTCTATCTGTGGGGATGAATCCTCCCTCTGTCAAATCAATTCCGGCTTTACTAGCAAGATCACTGTTCGGCAGTTCACCAATTTGGACAAAAACGCCATCAGTCCTGATCTCGGATGTTTTGTTTGTCATGGTATCTTTTGTTATGACCGATTGGACCTTCTCATCCCCTTTTATTTCAGCAACCTTGGAATTCCAAATAACCATCACTCCCTTTTCAAACATCTGTTTTTGCAAGGCATCCTCAGCCCTGAGCTGATCTCTCCTGTGAATCAGCCTAACTTTGCATCCGAGATCACTCAGAAGGATTGCCCCCATCACGGCCGTGTTGCCTCCTCCCGCTACCAGCACATCCCTGCCTTTGAAGAAGAACCCGTCGCATGTTGCACAATAGCTAACTCCTCTACCAAAAAAGGTGTCTTCGCCCTTTACCCCCAACTTTCGGTGGGTCGATCCCGTGCAAAACATGACTGATTTTGCAACGTACTCCTTATCATCTGTCCTCACTCTGATTTTTCCGCTTTTATCCTTTTTCAGCCCCTTCACTTCTTCGCCTTCTTTGATAGCCACGTATCTCTGGGCGTGTTGCTGCATCTGTTCCATGAGTTTCGCTCCCTTAATCGCGGAAAATCCAGGATAGTTTTCTACTAAAGGGGCTTCGGCAGCTTGTCCACCAGCGATCCCCTTTTCCAAACAAATCAAATCAAGGCCATTCCTTGCACCATAGATGCATGCAGCCATTCCTGCAGGTCCGGCACCCAACACAATCAAATCATAGATTTCTGCCATCCGCTCTCCTTTTTTACTTTAAACTAGAAGCGTATTATAAATGTTTAGGTTTTTTTAGATTCATCTGTATACCCTTAAAATATCGCTTTTGAGCAGAAACCCTCAAATCGCAATCAAGCACATTGAAATCACGCTCGCTATGTTTTCAATTTTATCCCGCTATTCACTCTGTGAGAATGTTGAAGCATCCCACGAACAGTTTTAAGAACCATGCTTCGGAACACCAAGACGACAACCATAAAAGTTTAATTCTATTTAGTCATTCTTTAGAAACTAGAATGGACAATAAAAGACCGTCTCTAGACCAGTATTTTATGAAGATGGCCAAACTAGCAAGTGAGCGCTCAACATGTCTACGAAGAAGTACCGGTGCTGTCGTGGTCAAAGAAAAGCATATCTTGTCTACAGGTTATAATGGCCCCCCAAAAGGCATGAGGCACTGCAAAGACGTCGGCTGTCTGCGTGAAAAACTTAAAGTACCGTCCGGTGAAAGGCACGAACTCTGCAGAGGGCTCCACGCGGAAGAAAATGCCATTATTCAGGCAGCTTTTTTTGGAGTCCCTATAAAAGATGCTACCATATACTGCACTCTTCATCCCTGTTCAGTTTGTGCAAAAATGATCATAAACGCTGGGATTAAGGAGATAGTTTACGAGGAAGGATACCCCGACAAACTATCAAAAGAAATACTCAAAGAGAGTGGAATCAAAGTCAGGCAATTTATGGCGAATGATTGACGATTGTCACTCAAACAAACCCGCGATGTTTCTCCTGAACACCTCAAGCGAAGACTCGTTTATAATTACCGTGTCTGCTAATGCAATGACCTCACCCAATCCCCACATTATCTCTCTTTTATCTCTTTCAACAAAGGCTCTTCTGTTGGTTATGTCATCCACCCTTCCCCTTCCTGAAATCCTTTCAAATCTGGTTTTTTGTGAAGCATTAATAGCAACCAACTGAAAATTCGGGAATGCGGATCTAAACCTCTCAACCTCCGCTCCACTCCTTATGCCGTCTATAACAACTGTTTTTGATCTAAGATGTTCAATGACCTCAATCGTCTTTACGGCCCATATGGCAAGATCCTCCTTTCTCGTCTCTGTCGCTATTTTGCCGACAGATTCGTCATTCAACTCCAAACCTCTCTGCTTCACTTCCTTCCATACCAAATCCCCCATCCTAACCACAGGTATCCCTCTCTTTTTGGCCAGCTTGGCCACCTCCGTTTTACCTGAACCCGGCATACCTGTTATTCCAATGACTTTCATAAAA
>DUKC01000207.1 GCA_013329495.1 Thermoplasmata archaeon | reverse complement strand
TCCTCGGGCTCAAGCCCTTAATCGCTCCTGTAAAAGTCGGTGTGTTTCCCCTAATTAGAAAGGATGACTTGCCAGAATTGGCTGGGACACTGGATAAAAAACTCAAAGAGAAGGGAATGACAACCTGTTACGACGAGGCAGGAAGCATCGGAAAGAGATATGCGAGAATGGACGAAATTGGCACTCCCTTTTGCGTTACAGTTGATTACCAATCCCTGGAGGATGATACCGTAACTTTAAGAGACAGGGACACGACCAAGCAGGTTAGGATAAAGATAAAAGGAATCGGCAACTATCTCAAGAAAGAGCTTGATAGGAATTGATATCCAAGCACATTCGTCTCCTGTTGCAGCAATTTATAAACCGCGAATTTATAAACAGAGGTTTTTATAGGCCAAAGAAGGAGGATGTGCTCTAAAACCTGAAAATTTGCTCTTCACCGACGCTTGTTCATACTCCTCTCTTTTCTATCTATTCTACGCCAAAGCCAACGAAATCTTTCCTTAATCTAATTATCGCTTGTATCCTATTTTCCTCAACATCTCTTTTCTCATTTGGATGTCTCTATCCCCTTCAACTCCCTTTGGCTTAAAGCCGTCAACCACACCTATTATTGCCCTGCCTGTCTCTTCGCCCACTCTTTCTTCAGCCACCAGGACTTTCGTGGGATTAGAGGTTGCACAATAGATCCCACACACCTCCTGGAGGCTTTTTATGGCTGGCAAAACGTTGATTGGATAGCATCCTTCGAGGAAGACAATGAAAGAATGGCCAGCCCCAATTCGGTTGGCATTCTCTACCGCCAGCCTTTTCAACTTTTCATCATTTCCTTCGCTTCTGATCAAGCACACACCAGATGCCTCGCAAAAGGCAATACCAAACTTTGCTTGAGGGACCGTGGTGGCTATTGCCTCGTACAAGTCCTCTACTGACTTAATGAAGTGTGTTTGCCCTAAAATAAAGTTCATTTCTGGCGGCTTCTCTATATCAACTTTTATTAATTCCATAGGTAATTTATATTACCCCCCTTGTATTTAAATTTTAAAGGTGATTTGAGTTGAACAATAAAACAGAGCTCCAACCCGTTCAGGACGAGCCGGTCTTGAGGCTCGAAACAGAAGGAATGAAAGCACTCATACTGGCAGATCTGCACGTGGGCATTGAAAAAGAGTTCTCGCTATCAGGAATAAGCTTGCCTTCCCAAACAGAGAAATTGCTAGGAAAAATAAAAACGATTCTCAAGCGCTCTCAAACGAGCGACCTAATCATTTTGGGCGATTTGCAGCACGTAATCCCAATAAAGAAAGAGGAGGAGAGAGCGAAAATACTGAGGGAGCAGTACTGGGAAGTGCACGATTTTTTAAGAGAATTGAGAAAATGGGCAAAACTGCATCTACTTCTCGGTAATCATGATGGTGGCATCGATGAAACCCTAATTGGCGAATTCATCAGGATATACCCCTCAAGCGGCATAAGGATAGGGGATGTTGGTCTTTTTCATGGCCACGCATGGCCTTCTACAGATGTCATGGAATCAAGCACGCTCGTAGTGGGCCATTCTCATCCCGCAATACTGCTGAGAGACAGCTACAACTATCAACTGCAAGAGCGATGTTGGATAAGAGGCGAAATCAAAAGTTCTCCCGATATAAAAAGATATCCCGGACTAAAAAAATATCCTTCAACCTTCATAATCATGCCAGCTTTTAATCCGTTGTGTGGGGGGATTGCGGTAAACAGGCAGGGAGTTCTTGGCCCCATCAAAAACTTCATAGATCTTAAAAATGCCGAGGTTTTCCTGCTGGATGGCATAAATCTGGGGAAACTAAGCAACCTGTGAATTCGCCTGTTTCCACACTCACTACGTTCAAGGGGAAAATCGAACAAAAGAGAATTTTTATTTTTGAAAAATGCTGCCGAGTCTATTAAACCTTCGAGCTTGTTCCCCATGAAGCCTGTCAACAAATGCTCATTTTCCTGCGTTTTTTCTCAAAAAGATTATATAATTCGTCCCCTTAACTAAGAAAAGAAAACATGGAAGAAAACTCTTTGGTACTCTGTGAGAAGAATCTGGCCGCAAGACGCATAGCTCAAATTCTTTCTGATGGGAAAATGAAGACCTCTTATTTAGCTAAGATTCCCTTCTATGAGTTTGAAAAAAAAGGACATCTCTGGAGAGTGATGGGCCTAAGGGGACATTTGCTAAGACTTGATTATCCCTCTCGCTACACTCAGTGGAGGTCCACCCCTTTAAAAGAACTAATTTGGGCAGAACCCTCCAAGAAGGTGGAAGAAAGATCAATAGCAAATGCTATTGAAACTTTTCTTAAGCAATCCGACAAACTTATCATCGCAACCGATTTCGACAGGGAAGGAGAGCTCATCGGGGTGGAGTCTTTTTCCTGGTTGGAAAAGCCGCTGGACATCCCAATAAAAAGAGCAAGATTCAGCTCTTTAACCGCTGCAGAAATAAGCTATGCTTTCAGAAATTTTGTTGGTGTGGATTTTAACCTCGCAAAAGCTGCAGAGGCAAGGGAGCACATTGATCTGGCATGGGGGGCAGTTCTGACCCGTTTCGTCTCATTGGCTGCCAATAGGTATGGGAGAAATTTTCTTTCTGTCGGAAGAGTTCAGTCTCCAGCCCTAGCACTCGTAGTTGATAGAGAGAAGGAGATAGCAAACTTTAAGCCGATTCCTTATTGGGAAATAACAGTTGAGGTAAAGGATGGAGTTCCCCTCTCCCTTTTTCATACCCGTCAACCCTTTTGGGAAGAATCCCGAGCAAAAGAAACGTATGACAAGGTAAAAGATGCAAAAGAGGGCGTTGTGAAAAAAGTTGATAAAAAGGAAATTTTTGAAAGGGCACCTGTTCCTTTCAACACCACAGAGTTCCTTAGGGCTGCTTCCTCCCTTGGAATAGGAGTTTCGACTTCCATGCAGATCGCAGAATCACTATACAGGAAAGGTCTCATATCTTATCCAAGGACAGACAATCAGGTTTATCCCCGAAGTCTTAATCTGCGATTGGTAGCCAACAAGCTTAAGAATTCCAAGCTTTCCAGTGAAGCAGAGGCTGTTTTAGAAAACCCCAGAAGTTCACCAACTGAAGGCAAATTCGCTCATGATCACCCCCCCATCTACCCTGTCGATGTGGAAAAAGGAAAACTCAATGACAGAGAAGAAAAAATTTATGAACTGATAGCAAGAAGATTTTTGGCAACTCTCTCTAAGGATGCGCTCTGCGAGTCCATTGACATGGAAATAGAAGTGAATGGGGAAAAATTTAAAACAAATGGTTACAGAGTCATAGCCCCTAACTGGAGAAACGTTTACCCCTTGGGGGCAAGAAAAGAAAAAACAATCCCTTCATTGGAACCAGGGCAAAAAGTAAAGATCACAAAAACGAACCTCAAACAGAATAAGACTAAGCCCACAAAGAGGTTTACCCAGGCCAGTCTGCTTAGCAAAATGGAACAGCTGGGGTTGGGAACCAAATCAACGAGGCACGAGATCATAAAAAAGCTGTATGATAGAAACTTTATTGAAGGCCTGCGTATTAAGCCAAGCACAACTGCTGAAGCAATCATAGAAGTGCTTCAGAAGCATGCCCCCCGAATCACTCTTCCCTCAATGACCTCCCATTTGGAACAACAGATGGACAGCATTGCAAAAGGAGAAATACGAATAGAAGATGTTATTGACGATTCTAGAGAAGTGTTATCCAAAGAATTCGAAACTTTAGAAGCAAATCAAAAATCTATCGGAGAAGAAATAATCAAAGCGTTGAGGGAGCAGGAGAGTGTTGGGAGGTGCCCAGAGTGCGGGTTTCCCATGTTGATAAGAGTTTCCAGGAAAGGAGAAAAATTTATTGGTTGTTCTAATTACCCCAAATGCAGAAATACTTACTCTCTGCCCAGGTATGGCAAAGTCATTTCAACCCATAACTCCTGCAAGCGTTGTAGCGCACCTATTGTAAAGGTCGTCAGGAAAAGAAAAGTATACGAAATATGCGTTAATCCAAGGTGTGAGACAAATAAGAAATAATCGCAATGTCCCTCTTTCTGGACAGGATCACCTATCAGGTGGACAGCGACCTGATAACAATAAAAATGGGGGTCCTTGGGGTCGCAAGAAAAATCAGGA
>DUKC01000189.1 GCA_013329495.1 Thermoplasmata archaeon | reverse complement strand
CCTCTTCTTCTTTTCCTATCTCTTTTATCTCTTCCGCTTTCTCGGGTTCCTTAAGCTGCTCCGGTCGTTCTCTAATTTGCATCTCTGGTTCTTTTCCTACGGGTTCTACCACACCTTTTGATAAAGCTCTTACTCTGTTTTTGTTAAAAGCAAAATCGAATCTTCCTTTTTTTTGTTTATTCAATCTTCACACCTCCATTTTCTACAACATCCGCAAGTTTCCTATACCACTCAACCGCATCCGATTTTGGTTTGTATTTAAATATTGTTTGTCCGGTCACCCATGCTTTCTTCAAATCCACTCTCTTTCTTATATCAAAGTCAACAACAGGCAAGCCTTCGAGCTTTTCCTTCACATCCTGAGTTACTGAATCGTTTAAAACTCTGTTTGGGACAATTGCCAATATTTTCACGTCCACCTCAAGGTTGTCTCTTATAGCTTCGACTTGATCCATCAGATCCTCAATAGCCCTGAGCGAAGTGTGCTCCATCAGAATTGGAATAATCAAATTTTTCATCGCCACTATCGCATTTATCGTGATTATACCAAACTCGGGAGGACTGTCCGCAATGATGTAATCAAAATCTTTTTCCAATGGCCTCAATACTTTGTCCAATCTCTGCGGCCCATCTTCCATCATTTCGAGTTCTGCTCGTATTTCAAACAGACTGTCATGCGAGGGGATGGTTGAAAAATTCTCCGTCTCAAAGATTATTTTTCTCAGGTCTCCTTTGCCTTTGCCTATAAGATGATAAGCCAAGGAATCAACCTCTTCATTGGAATGATACTCCCCATAGACTCCGACGTGTTCGCTGGCTGTTCCTTGCGGGCAAAGATCTACCAACAAAACCTTATTACCTCTTTCGGGTTCACTCAGTGCAGCTGCTAAATTTACTGCTGTAGTTGACTTTCCAACGCCTCCCTTTTGTAGAATCGAGACAATTCCTTGCATGATGAAGGAATAAAATGATTTTATTTAAATTTATTCTATTTGTTGGGCTTTGATGCACTCCCGTATCCCAAAAAGAAGTTAGGGATGCGAT
The DNA here is from genome assembly GCA_013329495.1 of Thermoplasmata archaeon. GTDB lineage: Archaea > Thermoplasmatota > E2 > UBA9212 > UBA9212 > UBA9212 > UBA9212 sp9212u. Next base: position 7,180 of record DUKC01000189.1, on the reverse strand, counting down.
GTTATGGACTGCCATGGACCTCTAACATTTTTAGTTTAACCAAGAATTTTCCGTAATTGTTAAATTTTCAATGCGCCCTTTACAAGCTGGAATGTTTCTAGACATCGCCCCAACAAGGATAAAAGTAAATGTAACCAGTCATCCAAGAAAAGCAATTCCGTTTGGCAATTCAGCAAAGGTCAACACTCCTAAAGAGACAAATAGGGAAAAAAGTTTGTTGTTATCGCACAAAAGATAGCGAGAGTTTTATCTCAAATTCCTCCTTTCTTGATAGCTTTGTCTAATTCCGATCTGAGTAGATCCGCGATAACTCCCCCGTCAACCTTCCCTCTCAATTCTTTCATTAGGACCCCCATAAGTGGTGAAAACGCCCATTCTCCTTGTGATTTGACAAGCTCCGTCCTTTCCATGACCACTTCTACTATTAGTTCTCTTACCTTTTCAATCCCCAATATTTGAAGCTTACATGCTTCGATCGCTTGCTCTACAGATTCGCCAGGATTAACAAACAGGTAAGTTAGTACCTCATTTACCGCTTCCTTTGCAAACCTATTTTCTTCTATTGCTTCCAGAACGCTTCTGACAGGCTCATCAGAATTAATTTCGATTCCCTTTGCAGAAATTTCTGGCAACGTATTCAGCAAAATTCTCGCAATGATTTTTTCCCGTTTTGGATGGGTTTGTGTTAGCTCTTCAAATAAACTATCCAACTCTTGATCCATCAGCTGTTTTGCCTGCTCCTCACTGAGTTTATGTCTTTTTAAAAAATCATCTATCTTTTCTTCAGGCAGTGGTGGAAGTCTTTCTTTCAAGGACTCGATTCGTCTCGCTGAAATAAGTACTGGTGGAATGTCGGTCTCCGGATACATGCGTGCAGCACCAGGCAAAGGGCGCATGTATTCGGTTGAACAATCAGCTGTCACTCTGCGAACCTCTTCAGGTACTCCTTCCAAGGCCTTTACAGCTCTTTCCCGAATTACCTGCAAGGCCTCGGTTGCTTTATCTCTCTTCCCAGAAACCAGTAAGAAAGCATCATCCTCTTTGATTGATAACTTTTTTTTGATTTCCCCCAGCATAGGTCCATCAACTATTTCATTGGGTAGTCTGTCTGAATTGGCCATGAACTTCATTTCCACTTCAATTTGGGTATATGAATCAAACTCCCTGTACAGTGAAGCCTCCTCTTTTTGTTTGGAGTCTATCAGTCCCGAAAATGAAGGAAGCCTTAAAGCAAGCACGTAGGCACCTGAATTGATGGCCTGCCCCAGCTCTTTTGAGTCAATCTGCCTAAATAGTCCAGTCAGGTCGAAAAATTTCTGGTTTTCTAGCTGTTCTCTTGTCACATTTCTTCGTTCCAGCTCCTTTCTTATTCGGATTAATCCAAGTTGCCTATGAACTTCTCTCTCCGCCACCTTCCGTAGAGTTCTCAGGTTTTGAACCCCTTTTATCTCTACTCTTGCTCCCGCCTCAATTGACACGTTTAGATCCTGCCTGATCGTCCCAATGCCTCTTTTGACTCGCTTGGTTGAGCGCAAAATCGAACCTATTCTTCCCGCTATTTGTTCTATCTTGGCCGGACTTTCAATCGTCGATTTTGTTGATATCTCGACGAGAGGGATACCCAATCTGTCCAGGTTGTAATAAACCATTCTACCCTCCCGTTTTATCTTCCTTGCCGCATCTTCTTCAAGTGCAATTGTTTCTATACCAACTCCATCCACCTCTCCTCCCAAGGCAACTAACCCAGTTCTCTGGAATCCTGCAGTGTTTGAACCATCTATCACTATTTTTCTCATCCAGTGCATCTCATCCACTGGCGTAGATTTAAGTCTAAGAGCTATGATAAGGGTTGCTTCTAATGCATCTTCGTTTACCTCATGTGGCGGTTCTTCGTCGGCTTCCACTCCGCAGGCCGAGGTCCCTAGGACGTAGTAACCGAAACGCAGATTTCTTTTCGCTTCAGCTAAGGCTGCCCTGTCCAGCTCTCCAAGCTCTGATTGCGTAGGTCTCAGCATTCGCTCGAAAGTAAAATCCACCTCATTTTTGATATTTGATGGGCAGTTGCAAAACAGCTTGTGGCTCGCAATTTGCTGATGAATTTCTAAACCTGCCCTAAATCCAATTGATTTGTAGTTCATTCTTCCTGACTTATTAATCCTCCTTCGAGAGGTTTTTTTGGAGGAATTCTGGTTGATATTTCCCCTGCTAAATTGGTAAGCATCAATCTCTTCACTTCCGAAGGGTCTCTTGTGTGCCCCAATATCCACATTAGCTTAACATACGCAACCTCCGGCAGCATGTCTTCTGATGGAATAACATCCAAGTTAGCCAGCTTTCTTCCAGTAGAATAAACATTCATGTTTACCCTGCCGGACAAGCATTGAGAGGTCATAACTACAGCCACGTTAGATTCAATGAGAGACTCTATCTTTTGTAAGAGCCTTCTGGGTGCGTGACCCAAGCCCGTTCCCATAAGAACAAGGCCGTGCGTATCCTTTTTAGAGATCCAATCCAAAGAACAACCAGGATACACGTATACCAGTTTGATTCGGTCATCCATTTTGTCGTCTACCACAACCTTGCTCGAGGGTTCCTTGTGGTAGGCTTGGGTAAACTCAATCTTATTCCCCCTGACAAAACCCAAAGATTGTGCATTTAACGATTCGAACGCATCTCTTTTGCTCGTGTGCATTTTCCTTACTTTTGTACCACGATGTATCGCAATCGCCGAATCTGAACTATTCTTATGCATCGCCACAACAACTTCTTTTATGTCTGCGGTTGCTGCCAACCTCACTGATGCGAGCAAATTCAGATACGCATCCGATGAGGGTCTGTCACTCGAGCGCTGTGATCCAACCAAAACAACGGGGCCTGTGAGTCCCTTCAACATGAAAGCAAGAGCGGAAGCTGTGTAGCTCATCGTGTCTGTTCCATGGGGAATGACGACACCTCTCGCCTCACCATTTAGTGAGTAGGCTACCTGGTGTGCCAGCCTCCTCCAGTGTTTTGGTTCTAAATCTTCCGAAAGGAGCTGGTAGACTATCCTCGCTTTTATGTTTGCCAGGTCAAATATTTCAGGCATCGAAAAGGCAAGGTCGCTCACATTCTGTGCCGGATAGACCGCTCCTGTGGTATAATCCACCCAGCAGGCGATCGTGCCGCCAGTGCCCAGCAGCGCAACTGTCGGTAATTTCGAATTCTTCGGGACCAATCTGGGTATTTTCCCTTTTCTTGCCGGTCTTTTTATTACTTTAAGTGTTGTTGACTTGTCAACCTTTATCCCCACGTTGTACCCATTCTCAAGCTTCAAAGAAAGAATATTTCTTTCCTCATGAACAAGATAGGGCATTAGTGTCCCCATCACGTCAAATCTTTCGTTACTGACACGAACCAAATCTCCATCTTTCGCGTCACTCTCTTCAACCAGTCTGTCGGCAGCAGTCTCACTCATTCTTTTCAATCTATGTAATATTATATTTTTATATAAAAGGTACGCCTCATTTAGCTCAATTTTTCAATCAGATAATTTTAAATTCTGACTTTTGTTACAAACAAGTAGTCAGAAAATGACCATTGAAACTTATCAACAAATGTTAGAGGAAATTGCAAAGAGCTACAGCAAGAATCCCCGGGCTGACTGGAAAGTTTTCATCAAGGGAGAACCCCAAGCTGAAAGAGCAGAGATATTAGTTTCTAACGGGAAAGATACTTATTATGCAAAAACTTTTCCCTTTAATCCACAAAGAATTACTGGAAGAGCAATAAAAATGGAAAATATTTCAATAGAACAAAGAGTCCCTTATCCCTCGGGCATAAGGAAGTTGAGTGAAAAAGCACTTGAAGAGCTTTTGAAAAGCGGCGGCTTATCAAGTGAGTATATTTCTCAAATCTTGGAAACTCATCCAATCAAAGCCAAAAAGGTCAAGAAGAGCGTGGGGTTGGTTGGGCCTTTTTACTATCTAAATCGGGACATAAGGGATTTGGCAGACATATCTCCCTCTCAGAAAAAACTGGTTGAACAACTAGACAAAGAAGTCGAAAGGCTGGAGAGAAGGCACGTGAGCGATTACATTCGCTGATGCGTTGTGTGAAGAAGTCAAAAACTGTCCTGGCATGCTTGTTCCATCTTCCTCATCTCAAAATAAGCATTATGCCTATTGACCGTTTCAGGCACAATGGCCAGTCACCAAAATAAACCACATCTTTCTTATCTCCCTTTTCATTCCGTCTCTTACCTTATTCAGGTCTTCCATTCCTACTGCATTCACTCCATTCTCTTTCGCAAATTCTACTATCTGCTTGGAAACGACGTGATTTATGTCTCGCATAAGCCGTCTCTCTCTACCAGAAAGATGCTTTAGCATTCTTTCTGCTGACCGAGTGCCTTTTTCCTGGAGCCTCTCACGCTGCTTCTCATATACGTTCCTTGAAATCCCAATAAGAGAAATCCTTAAAAGAATAGAGGCCAGAGGTATTCATTCCAATCTGGTTTTTGAAAAGACCACTACCACTACTTGCAGGCAGATACCGCCTGCTGTTTCTATTCTACAATTTTATTGCATTAATATTCACCGGTAAATTCATTGATTCGGCTATTGATCTACACTTGGTCCTTAAGAAATATGCCACCGGTTTGTAACTTGTGTCCGAAAAAGCTTCATAATTTGCCATTCCTTTGCAAATAATAAGGTTCGCTCTTTTCAATTCTTCTTTTAGTTCTTTTCCGGCACATTCAAAATCAACTCCTATGGCAAAACAGCCCGTGTCCATAATCTCGTCGACCACTTTTTCAAATCCCAATCCCTCCAAATCTTTCCTAGTGGCATCATTTAGGATTGGTTCCCCTCTCACGACCAGTGTTAACCTTATATTGGGATTGAATCTCTTTATTTCTTTACAAAGCAAGGTATCAAAAACAATCTCTCCGCAATTATCTGCAAAGTAGAGCACGCTTCCCCTCTTTTTTAGGAGGTTTTTCACTCTAGGTAAATCACTGTAGCCCAGCCCCTCGCGATATAGAGTCAAGAAGTTTTTTGCGAACAGATCCGGAGATTGGACACTTCCGGCAATTCCAAAATCTAAGGAGTTTCCAACGATCGATATTAGGGCTGAGGCTTCGATTCGGTCAGAGGAATTCTTAACTATCCCTCCAACTTTTGGAAGCAAAGACAAGGCAACCCTGGTAGCTTCCTTTTTCAGTTCCTTGTAAGGATCCTTGTCGTTCAAGGCTTCGTAAACCGCCCTATGAACCTTGGTTGCAAGCCTAGTTGAGTTCTCCTCCCCAGTGTATTCCTTGTGAATTACTTCCAAAGCCGCCCTCAGTACTTCTCCTCTTTTTTTCTCCTCCCTAGTAGAGATCTCTGCTTCATAGAGCACTCGGTTTAGCAAGCATGGAATGCAACGAGGTTTGGTTCTCATTTTCTGCCTAAGAAAGCAATGTCTCGACAATCTTAAATCTTTTCATTGTTTTATACCAAAATTGAGCCACTCTAAAAATTTCATCCATATGCCTTGCGTCCTGAGATCCTCACTAATTTTAACTTTATAACTGAGAAGTCCCCTTCCAATCTATGATTGGTAGTGGGGGATGAATTGGCAACCAAAAGGCATGCATATCCTCCAACCATTGTAAATAATAGGGGTAAAAAGGACAAAGTGAAGGTAGAGCTGGATAGAGACCTTCTAAACGAGCTGATCAAGCTAAAGCAGGTCGGAGACACCTATTCAGATGCGATAAGGAGATTATTGGAGGGATGTGGATAACCCACAAATTTCGATTGTATCCCAATGCGAAGTCCTTAACTATATATATACTTCAGAAAATAACGATACGTGGTCAGGAAAAGAAACCTTTTAAAAAGATATTTGGATTTTTCCGTCATCTATAAGATTGCAATAGGCTTCTTTTTGGGAATAATAGCAGGAGTGACGGTCGGCCCCGCTATTTCTATCATCGAACCCCTCGGCCACCTGTTCATACGCATGTTAAAAATGATTGCAATGCCGCTTATATTCTTCACTCTGGTGCTGGGATCTTCCCACCTTAACCTAAAAAAGTTTGGAAAGATTGGCGGAGAGATAATCCTGTTCTACTGCCTAACCTCTCTCATTGCCGCGTGTATTGGCCTTCTGATGGCCTTGTTAATACAGCCGGGATTGGGACTTAGCTTGGAAGGTGTAGCTTTCACATCCACCGCTCCTCCCAGCTTAATTGATACTATGCTTTCATGGGTTCCAGAAAATCCTTTTAAAGCTTTGGCAAGTTACTGGATACTGCCCACAATAATATTTTCTCTGTCATTCGGGCTTTCTCTGTCCTATCTAAAAACGTCAAAGGACCGCCATAACAGAGAAATTTCGACTACATTGGTCAGCGTTTTCGAGGCGTGTTCAGAGGTAATATTCAAGATTGTTAGACTTGTTTTGGAGATTGCACCGTATGGCGTCTTTGCACTGATTGCCGTTAACATCGGTGGAAAAGGTTTGGGGATATTTTTCCACTTTGGAAAACTTTTAGCCACTGACTATCTTGCTTGTGTCACTCATATAATACTAGTCTATGGTGGCCTCTTGATGCTCTTTAGAATCAGTCCAATAAAATTCTTTAACGGGGCAAAAGATGCAATGCTAACAGCTTATGTGACCAGAACAACCGCCGGATCCTTGCCTGTTTCTATGAAGTGTGCCAATGACAATTTAGGTATCAAAAAAGAAATTTATTCTTTTTCGCTTCCTCTTGGAGCCACGATCAATATGGATGGAAGTAGTTTGCACATGATGGTTGTTGCGGTAATGGCAGCTAATATGGCTGGCTATCAGCTTACCTTACCTGAGATATTAATCTTAATATTGACCGTTATTATGGCTTCAGTCGGAACAGCTGCTCTGCCGTCTGCAACTCTGATAATGTTGGTCGGAGTGCTAAGCTCCGTCGGTCTGCCTTTAGAAATCATCGGATTAATTGCGGGAGTTGATGTAATTTCTGATATGATGCGGACATTGACAAACGTAACCGGTGATCTTGCCTGTACCTCTATAGTATCTAAAATTAACGGGGCAATTGACACAAAAGTGGGTGTCTGGGCTAAGGAGTAGTACACAATCAATAGTAGTACCATATGCTTTTGTAGTCTTCTGTTTTTTCACCTCTTTTTTCAATCTCTTTTAGATACCTATA
>DUKC01000061.1 GCA_013329495.1 Thermoplasmata archaeon | reverse complement strand
ACCTTCAGGACTTTGTCTGATAAAACAGGGCTAACGAGGGTTTGGGGTTGGGCAAAGCGAGCTCACAATAGTATCATTTATATACAACCTAAACCTTAAATCCAACCTACAATGGTGCGTCTTTGCATTAGCAGTCAAACGCCTTTTATCAGGTTTTACTTAACCTATGAAGACCTCCTGGCAAAATATGGGGACCTCCCTGATCCCTTGCCAATCTCCCAGCTTGTTGAGGGGGAAGATTACGCTTTTACTCCAGGAGGGGTCCCAATGATGGTTTACCCTTTGATGAAGGAAATGATGAAGAAAGGCTGGATTAGGGACATTCAATGGGTCACCCTCAACCCAATCGGACCGCCCAGGATCGAGGTGGATAAGAAGATAATAATTCATAGTATAACCCTAAATCCAAGAGATCTGGGTTCTTACTCAAAGTTTAAAGAGGATCTATGGAGGGCAATGCACAATCTCGGAAAAGCCCCGGTGAGGTATTCAAATGCCGGAGCCTACGCGAAATACAACTGGTTTTGTGCGGCAAGAATGCTCACGCTGCTGCCAGAGGTGGACCTGTTTTTTGTTCATGATTTTCAGCAACTGCAGGTCGGAGCGATGCTCGGACTTACCGCCCCCACGGTCCTGAGATGGCACATACCTCTGCGATTGGAAAATGTCTCCCCCTCAATTCGCCGTTTTATAGTCAAGTCAATGGAGAATTTTGATTCTGTTATTGTGAGTTGCAAAAGAGACCTTGAGGGGTTGATAAGAGCGGGCTACCATGGGGTGGTAAAGCAGGTCTACCCTTATGTAAATCAGAGGATATGGTCTGCTCCATCAAAGAGGGACCTGGATGAGTTTTGTGAGCTCACAGGAATAAAGGAGGATGACAGGGTCATCTTGGTCGTGGCGAGGATGGACAAGATCAAGGGGCAGGACACGGCAATAAAGGCATTGCACAAGCTGAAGAATCCAAAACTCAAGCTTGTGCTGATAGGGAACGGAAGTTTCTCCGGCAGCAAGGTGGGAGGTTTGGCTCATCCAAAGAGCGTCGCTTGGAGAGGTTACCTAGAAGGGCTAACAAAGGAGCTTGGAGAAGAAGAAAGAGTCGTCTTCACAGGGTATCTTCCTCAGAACCTGGTTATGGCAGCCTATGAGAGGTGTGACGTTGTCGCTTTGCCCTCGACGATGGAAGGCTTCGGTCTAACCGTGCTGGAAGGGTGGCTTTACAAGAAACCGGTGATAACCAGCAGAGGATGCGGTGCTTCCGAACTAGTTATAGAGGATGTTAACGGGTATCTTTTTGAGCCCAACAACGAAAGCGAGTTAAAAGAAAAGATTAAGCTAGCTCTAAAGGCTGATTCGGCACGGCTGGGTGAAAGTGGATTTGACATGTGCAAGCAATGCTACATTGAGAAGGGAACAAAGGCAGAGCACGAGGCGTTCGAGGAAGCGATCGAGCGTTACGAGAGTACCCAAAAGCTTGATTGAGCATGAAAACTGAAAACCTTCGGGAAGATATGGTTTGCAAGCGGTGCAAACCAACCACAAGATTGACCAGAGTATGCGGCTTTTCTTATGGAGAATTTTCTTGGATGAAAAGGGCGGGAATTAAATTCAAGGATATGCTAATGCAAAAACGTTATTAATGCACAATCTTTGAGGAAAGATTGAAAGATGATCATATCAATTGCATCTGGGAAGGGAGGAACAGGAAAGACCACCGTGGCTGTCAATTTGGCTCTGACTCTCTCTGAAAGTGAGGACATTCAGCTTCTTGACTGTGATGTCGAGGAGCCCAATGCACACCTCTTTTTGAGACCGGAGATAAAAGAGAGCTATCCTGTCACAATCCCCGTGCCCGTTATAGATGAAGAGAAGTGCGATCATTGCGGAAAGTGTTCCCAGTTCTGCGAGTTCAACGCGTTGGCTGTGCTAGAGAGTGGGGTGATGGTGTTTGAGGAACTGTGCCATGGATGTGGGGGTTGCGGGATCGTCTGTCCGAAAAATGCGATAACCGAAAGAAACAGAGAGATAGGACAGATAGAGAAAGGATTTGCAAAAAACTACGCTGACAAAAACCTGGCTTTTGCCCTCGGAAGACTGAACATAGGGGAAGCGATGGCGTCCCCCTTGATAAGGAAGGTGAAGGAAGAGATTGACAGGGGGAAGACAGCCATCCTGGACGTGCCTCCAGGAACCTCATGTCCCGTGATAGAATCAATCTATGGATCAGACTGCTGCCTGCTCGTCACTGAGCCCACTCCGTTTGGTCTCTATGACCTTAAGCTGGCGGTTGGACTGCTTAAGAAACTTGGGATTCCCTTTGGCATCGTGATAAACAGATCGACTGGAGAGAAAGACGGAGACAGAGATGTAGAAGAGTATTGCAGAAAGGAAAAGGCGCCTGTGCTGATGAAGATTCCGTATGACAGACAGATTGCTGAGCTGTACTCAAAAGGAGTGCCATTCATTGAAGAAATGCTTGGATGGAAAAAAGAATTTCTAAACCTGTTGGCCAGAGTAAGGGAGATCGTAGAATGAAACAACTCACAATAATAAGCGGGAAGGGAGGGACAGGCAAGACGACCATCGCAGTTTCATTTGCGTCCCTGGCAAAGCAGAAGGTTTTGGCGGATTGTGATGTTGATGCACCCGACATGCATCTCATCTTGAAACCAAGGATAATAAAAAGTGAGGAGTTTAGAGGCTCAAAGCGTGCGGTAAAAAACGATGACTTGTGCACCGATTGTGGTAGATGCGAAGCCGAATGCAGGTATGGGGCGATAAAAGATTTGAGGATTGATCCGATAAAATGCGAAGGGTGCGGTGTTTGCGTACAGGTATGCCCGACCCACGCAATATCACTGAGGGAAAATATTTCGGGTTGTGCATTTATTTCAGAAACGAGATATGGGCCAATGGCTCATGCAAGGCTAAACATTGCAGAAGAAGCATCGGGCAAGCTGGTCTCGGTAGTCAGAGAGAATGCGAAACAGCTTGCAGAAAAACACAAAAAAAGCCTCATAATAATTGATGGCCCTCCGGGAATTGGCTGTCCTGTGATTGCTTCTTTAACGGGCGTCGATCTCGCTCTGATTGTCACAGAACCAACCCTATCGGGAATTCATGATTTGAAAAGGATCTATGGCGTGGCAAAGCATTTTAGAATCAGGTCTCTGGTGTGCATAAACAAGCACGACCTGAACGAGGAGAACACTGGAAAAATAGAAGATTACTGCAGAGAAAGTGGAATAGAGGTTGTTGGAAAGATTCTTTTTGATCAAGACGTGACCAGAGCGATGATCGCAGCCAGGCCGTTTGTTGAGTTCTCCCAAGGAAACGCTGCAAGCGAGATAGAAAGAGTTTGGAGAAGAATAGAAAAGATCTTTCTTTGAAAAATGAAAAATCTATTAAAGGAATAACCTTTTCAAATGAGAGAAGATGACCAAAGCGAAAGCAATCCTGTTTGATTTGGACGGAGTTCTGATAAACTCGATAGATGCTTGGTACCTTGCATTCAAGGAGACGTTAAAGCACGTTGGCCTGAGAATGATTGACAAGAGAGAGTTTAAGGAAAATTATTGGGGACAGGAAATCGAAGAAAATCTGAGGAGACTTCAAATGGACGATGACGCAGAGAAGTATTGTCTTGAGAGATACTTCAGCCACATCGACAAAATAAGGCTTTTTGAGGGGACGAAAGAGGTTTTGGAGCGTGCCCGGAGGTTCAAAGTGGGACTCGTAACAAACACACCAAAATCTGGCGTTTCTAAGATACTGAAACAGTTTGGGTTGGAGAAATACTTCGATGCGGTGGTCACAAGGGATGAGGTGGAGAGAGGAAAGCCAAATCCGGAAATAGTTATAAAAGCCTGCAATTTCCTCGGAGTGAAACCCAAAGAGGCGATGGTGGTTGGAGACACTCGGAGTGATGTTAGAGCTGGAAGAGGTGCAGGCTCCAGGGTTATTGGTCTGGGTGTGGACGCGGACAAAAGAATTGAAAAATTGTCTGACTTGTTAGAGTTAATTTGATTTTTGGCAAATGGCTAAGCCGCTCTCAATCTTTGGAGGGTGCGGAAATGAGTTTGAGTACACCGCAAATGGGAGATATATTATCATATCTGGTTTTACGGAATCTTGCGGTGCTTGTGAAAGTGATATATGGCTGATAAAAGGGAAGGGGGCAACGCTGATTCGCTTTCCCCATACCCTTCTTTTTTGCGATCTACATGATCCTCACAAATGAACAGAAGTGCAAGGCGAGATAGAAAAGCGAGCCTTGGGAATTACCGCTCATCTTTTATTGGAAATATCCTCTTCCAGCTCCCAAGCCTGGCTCTCAAACCCAACTGGATTCTATTTCATCTTACTTTAAGTTTTAGTGACGCTGAACAGAGGCAGAAAAGTTTCTCTCTATCCAGGATTTAAATAGCGGATCTGTTAGGTGATAACCCTCCCTTTTCTCCACAATTCCCACGCTCATCAAATATCCCAAATACTTTGGCATGGAACTCTGGCTCATGCCAATATCCTTTGCAATCCCAGATGGCCTGCTATTTCTTGCTAACGATAGGATGATCTCACCATATCTAGCAGATTTTTCATTGAGTCTTCCAAATAACTGTCTAAACTCGGAATCGAGATCTAATATCATCTCCTCATAACAATCTTTGATGTCTCGGAGGGTCACGTTCCTCCCACCGCAAGTATGCATTATTATATGTCCAAGCCTCTGCATATAGTCTGGAAAACCGCCGGTCAATCTCACGTATTCATCAAGCGATTCTTCTCCAATTAGAAGTCTTTGTCTCACGTAGTCCTTCACGACATCGGCTGTGAATGGCCCCAACTTTATTGGCGTAAGTTGTCTATAAAAAGCAGAGTCTCTTGAATAAACAAGTTCTGTCATGTAGGTAACAGCAGAGGATGAAAAGATGTAGAATACCCTTTCCTGATGCTGGATAACGCCTCTCAATCGCTTTACCCATTCAACCCCCCATCTGATCGCAACATCTGCGAACTCGTCGAGCATTAAAACGAAATAGACATCTTTCTCTTTAGCAAGAGTTTCTATGTAATTTAATGCATTATCGAGCAATTGTTGTTGGTCTATTCTTTCTTTCAGACCAATCCTTATGCTCATGTATCGTGTTACTGATAGTTCAGCCTCTGATATCCTGCTTAGAATATCGGCTGTTTTCTGCTTAATTGCTCTCTCGATCTTGCGACGATATGCTCCATCCCCCGTCTTTTCAACGTATGACCCAATCGCTGCATTCACTAACTGAGTGGCAAGAACCCCTTGGGATGGAATCCCATAACAATCCATGAATACAGGGACTATTCCATTAAAATCAAATCTCAAATTTTTTAGCAAGGATGTCTTTCCGGTCCGTCTCAACCCGATAAGTGCTAGGTTATTTCCGCCACCTACTGGTATCTCGCTCAATATGCCGTGAATCTTTTCTATTTCTCCTTCTCGACCTACAAAATACTTGCCGGTCACTGGTCTACCATATATGAAATATTTCATACTTTTAGAGTATGCTGGGGAGTATATATTCTTTTGGGTATGCATTATTTGTATTCTCAAAGAATAATATTCTGTTGAGAATGTTATGCGAAAACACGCAAATTAGAGACAGCAAAAAAACACTCAGACAGAGCGATTGAGATCTTTCGGAGACTTGGGGATAGGATCGGAGTTTCTCAGGTCTACCTGAATTATGGAATTATTTATACTCATAAAGAGAACTGGAGAAGATCAGAGAAACCCTAAAAAAAGGCAAGAAAGGATACGCATCTTGCGAGGCCACTTGCGTGAGGGGAGATGGAACAAGGTTTCCTGCGATCTTGTCCTTTGCACCGGTCAGAAAAAAAGAAGGCAAATTGATAAACATCACATTCTCAGCGACCGACATAACCGAGCTCCGAAAGCGTGAGACTGAGCTTCAGAAAGCTTACGAAAGGTTAAAAGTGCTTGATGAGATAAAATCTGACTTCGTGTCAACCGCATCACATGAGTTACGCACTCCTCTGACCATTATAAGAGGTTACTGCGAGATTCTGCACGATGGATTGTTGGGAGAGACTAATGAGGAACAGAAGAGCAAGCTGGCGGTCGTGATTAAGAAAGTAGACGCCCTCCTTAGGATGGTGTCCAGAATTTTAGACTTTTCTGCAATAGAAGCCGGAAAATTATCGATGAAAATCGGGAATGTTTCTCTAGTCGATATAGTAAAGAAGGAGGTGGGTGAGCTTAAACCTCTCACTAGTGAAAAAAACCAGAGAATCTCTGTAGAGTTGCCCAAATTGCCAATAATTAAAGGCAATAGGGAGCGAATTGAGATGGTGTGCTACAATCTTATTCAGAATGCTGTAAAGCATACTCCACCTGGCAGCAAGATACGAATTGAGGGTAAAGAGCACATTGACCATTTACTTCTGGGAGTGAGTGATGATGGGCCTGGCATGCCCTCTCACGAGCTTGATAAAATTTTCGATAGATTCTACACAGGGGAAAAACCCAGAAGGGACAAGGAAGTCGGCACAGGGATAGGCTTGGCCGTGTGTAGGGGTATCGTAGAGGCACATGGGGGGAGGATATGGGCAGAGAGTAAGGATGGGAGGGGCATGTCTGTTTACTTTACCCTGCCGAAAAAATGAAAAAAATGACCAAAAAGATATTGGTGGTGGACGACAAGAGGTACATGGTGGATGTACTGAGGATAATCCGGGAGAATGAGGGGTATGAGATTGTTTGCGGGTATTCAGGTAAAGAATGCATGGAAAAACTAGAGGGGGAAAAACCGGATTTGATACTACTAGACCTGATGGTGCCTGAGATGAATGGATGGGAAACGGTAGATTGCATAAGAAGCAACGAAAGCACCAAAGACACACCTGTGGTAATGATAACGGTAAAAGAAAGAATCCCAAGCGAAGAAGAGCTTCGCGTGAAGGGTATCAGAGGTTACATAACAAAACCATTTGAAAGAGAGGATTTGATAAAGAGATTGAAGAAGATACTAGAAGCACCGTCCTCTTAGTGATTGTTGGATTCTTTCCGTTTAACAGTACAAAAAGGACTAATTCCAGATGCTTTTCTTCCCTTTTCTCCCTCGCGTTTGATAAATTTTGGGTTAAAGGGTCAAAAAGAGGGTAACTTGTGTTGACTTCTCGAGGTGCGATTTTTTAAAATTCGCCTCAGGTTTAGTCTCGAAAGCTTTTTGGCTGATTTGCCTAAGTTTGATAGAAAACTAAACATCCTCTGCAAAAAATTAATCTTCAATAGGCACAATCTAATTTTCTAGNNCTTCAATAGAAAAGGATTTAAAAGCGTGATTTAATCTTTATTTAGGGATGAAGAAGATATGGAGGAAGAGAAAGGACCGGTGCAAAAACTAAAGGATATTTTAGCTGAGCTGGAACATTTCTTCACCGAAGAGAGAGGGGAAACAGTTTTTTCCAAGCCAATTGTGTGGCTCGTGATCATTCTTGTGGTGGCTATTGCAGGCGGTTTGACATTACATCTGTTGTCAGAGCCAGGGAAGAGCGTTGAGGAGGGTTCTCATGTAAAGTTTGAGTGGGTTGCTAGGGATGATCACGAAAACGTTATCGACACGAACATTCTCGATGTTGCTGAGCAAGCAAAACTGATC
>DUKC01000197.1:1813-12621 GCA_013329495.1 Thermoplasmata archaeon | reverse complement strand
TAAAAGATGGGCAGCCTTCCTGCCTCCAACTGCCTTGTATCCAGATTAAAGTGGCACAAGGGACAGGATAGAACCAGAGCCTCCGCTCCCCTCTCTCTGGCTGAAGACACTATCTGTTTTGTCTTCTTTTCGACTATCTCTTTCCGGTTTACTGTGTGATACGAACCGCAGCACTCGGTCTTGAGAGGATTCTCAACCACCTCCACGCCTAGACTCTTCATCAGCTCCTCCAGAATTCCCGGGTTTTCTGGATCGTCCAGGGCAACCTCTCTTGGTCTCAGAAGCATGCAGCCGTAGTAGGGGGCCACCTTCAGGCCGTTTAGCTTTACCTTTACTTTCTTTTTTATCTCGTTGAATCCGAACTCCTTTAACAGCTCCAACAAATGGTAAACCCTGACCTTTCCTTTGTAATCGGCCTGCTCATCAAGAAAATCATTGATGGTCTTGAGCTTGTCGGGGTTTTCTTTCATCAGCAAGTTGGCCTGTTTTAGAGTGTTGTAGCACATGTCACAGATGGTGACAACCCTGTCCCCCCCTTCCTCTTGAACGTTTATCAGAGTCCTTATGGGGGCTATCTGATGCATCAGATCATCGCTAGAGAGTGAAAAAACCGCACCGCAGCAATACCAATCCTTGAGCTCAACAAGCTCTATTCCCAAAGCATGGGTTGCTTTTAGAGCGGATTCTTCAAGACTCGTTGCGGTCGTCTTTAGTGTGCAGCCCGGATAATACAAAATATTCATTCTTTCACCCCGTTTGTTTCCTGAAGTTGCTCACAAGCGCTGCCTGTGGCAGATGTTTGATATCCTCGATCTTCTCTATTTTTGTTTCATCAGCCTCTTTTCTTTTTCTTAACTTTATTTGTCTAATGGCTTCCATTATCTTTGCAATGTCGAGTCCCCTTGGACACCTCACAGTGCAGGTGAAGCATGCCGCGCAGATCCATGGAGTTTTTGCACCCAAAACTCTCTCCTTTTCGCCGAGAATGACCAATCTTATTAATCTGTCAGGTAAGATATCCATTTCCTCAACAAATGGGCATCCCGCTGAGCAAGTACCGCACTGGTAGCACTCGTTCAGGTTTTGTCCGCTCAACTCCTGGACTCGATCCAGAAACTCCCTGTCTGTCTTTACTTTCATGCCCCACCTCTCTTTATTCTCTTAAAGATCGTCCCATCCTCTCTCCTCAGAATCAGTTCCAGGGGTTCTTCTCCGGGAATGAAGTGAGACGCGCAGGCGAAGCAGGGATCGTAGGTTCTGAAATCCCTCTCAATTCTGTTGAGTATTCCATCGTTCACAACTCCCTTTTTGATGTACCTCTTCGCAGAATCCCTGACTGTCATTGAGATTGGTGAACTGTTTTGCGTGGTGGGAACTATCAGATTGACCTTCCTGACGAGCCCCTGTTCATCGAAGGTATAATCATGAAACAACGTTCCTCTCGCTGCCTCGGTGATTCCTACTCCTCTCGAGGGGGTTTTGAGATCTGGATTTCTCAGGTCTTTGTTGAGCAGTGTCTTATCCTCCGACAATTCTTTTATCCTTTCCGCCGCTTGAAGGAGCTCTATTGCTCTAGCTTGGATGTATGCTCCTGTGAAGTGTGCGGGTCTTTCGTGTTCCTCAAAGAACTCCTTATACGCCTCATTTGCAAGCTTGGTCTTCATCCCCTTCGCAACGTTCAACCTAGCTATGGGCCCAACCTTGTATATTCCAGAATCTTTTCCGTCTTTAAAGCCTTTCCACCCCACAGGCTTTAGATAGGGGAACTTCACGTAAGTCCACGGTTCGACGTGCTCTTTTACATAATCCAGGTAATCGAAGCCAAATCTGCAGAACTCTTTGCCCTCAGGGTCAACAACCCTAACCTCGCCATCATAAAAGCTCACACGGTCTTTGTCGTCGACCAATCCCATGTAATAGGTTTCTAGTTTTCCTTCCTGGTCTACCTCTTTAAACACGCTCGTCTTAAAAAGCTTGTAGGTAAACTCCGCAAACTCAACACACGAGTCTGCGATCACTTTTACCTGCTCAAACTCTTCTTCATCCAATCCTTTTGTAACTCCTCCTGGTATTCCAAAAGCGGGATGAATTGGTTTTCCTCCCAATATTTCTATGATTTTGGTCACTTTTGCTCGGGTCTCGATCACTCGTTTTCCCACGTCTTTTCCTACCTTTTTGATAACACCAAGGATGTTTCTCTCTGCTTTAGGAGCATTCCAACCTACGAGGTAGTCGGGGCCTGCTAGGAAATAAAGATGGAGCAGATGATCCGAGAAAATGTAAGCGTTGTAGACGAGTTCTCTGAGTTTTGTCGCCGTCTCAGTGGGAGTAACGCCGAAAGCAGAGTCCAGGGTCTTGGTGGAGGCGAGGTAATGAGCCTCTCTGCAAACACCACAGATTCTGGAGGTTATCGTGGGCATGTCTTCTGCTCTCCGCCCCTCACAGAATTTTTCGAAACCCCTCAGCTCTGGAACTTGCAAGTATGCGCCTTTAACCTCCTCCTCGTCGTCTAGGAAGATTTCTATTTTTCCGTGTCCCTCCAACCTAGTTACAGGATCAATGGTAATCTTGCTCATCAGCTCCTCCCCCCTATCGTTTTTGACTTGTCAAGATCCCTCCATCTCTTTTTGAGTATGGATTTTGGAAGTGAAAACTTGTAGAAGGTTCCAACCGGATCGATGATCTCGTCTATTAGCTCGTCAACCTTTTTCTCCTCCATCTTTTCCTCGTCCTCAATTCCGAGTGCAGATGCTAATGAAGCTATCATCCTTGCTCCCTGATCTATCGCTTCCTGGGTGGGTCCATTGCACCCGGTGCAGGGATAGTTAGCCTTTACGCACCTTGCGCCGCATCCACCCGCAGTTGCGGGTCCAAGGCAGGGTATTCCTTGCTCGAGGAGGCACCTTCCGTCATCCTGAATCTCGTATATTCTCTTTATTGTGCTTAATTTCTTATCTTCTTTTTGCCGAGGACACTCTTCGCAAACGCTCTTGGCAGAGGCAAAGACTTTCTTGTCTGACCTTCCATTTAGCAGGCTGTCCAGCGCCTCAAGTGTTTGTTCTGTCTGGGGAGGGCATCCCGGGATAAAGTAATCGACCTTAATGACCTCTTCCAGAGGTTTTGCCTCATCAAGGAATTCTGGTAGAGTAAGGATTTCTCCATCAAACTCGAATTTTACAGAGGGAAAAACTGCTCTCTCTTCAGTGGACTCGGTATCATATATTCTCTCGAGCATCTCCTTTTTGCTGCTCAGATTTGCGAGGCCTGGAATTCCACCAAAGCATGAGCAGGAACCGAAAGCCACCACGTGCTTGGATTTTTTTCTAAGCAAGTCAGCCATCTCAACATCTTCTGAGGTTCTTATTGCACCGTTTATGAAGCTGAAGTCAATGTGGTTATCCCCCATCTTTTCAACATCACTGCGCTTAAAGTCCATTGCGCAGGGCCAGAAAACAATGTCAGCCTTCTCAACCAGGTCCAGCAGCGCCTCGTTGAGATCCAGGATTGCCACCTCGCATCCACCGCAGGATGCGCACCAGTAAAATGCAAGCTTAGGCTTCATACCCACCTCCATGAATTTTTTATCATTTCAATATTTTCCCAATCCGACGGTTTTGGAGGGCCGGCAAAATTAAAGACTATATTATACCCTCTTCCCTCATTATCTGCAAGAATCTCGCAATAAGTATCAGAAGCATCAGAAATAATTAATATTTCCCTTTCATCGGTAATCTCTTTCTGGGTAGATCTATTTTCATATGAGTAGCTAACTTGAAAAGCCTTTCTTCCATCCAAAGTGATATTTTTTATCGCCTCGATTCTCCCTCCTGGAACCCCTTGTTCGGCAGATTCTTCAAGAGGGGGTAAGGAAATCGCTATCGGCTCATCCTCAGGGTATCCAATTTCGACAAACTCTTCAGGAGGAAGTATCTCCCCTTCCCACTCTATAGGTACATAAAAAAATATTGCTTCGCTATCAAATTTAAACATAACACCATTGGGAAAAGGATTAAACTCATCGAGTTTGGTATCGGCTGGACATTGAAGCTTAAATCCAAATTCTTTATTTTCGTACCATTTCCATTCAGGAAGAGTTGCTTCTTTTTTGGGTTCTTTTAAACAACCTATTAAACCAAGGAGCAAAGTTCCGATTATTAAAATGTTCAGTAAGTAAAGCACTCTTTTTTTCATTTCTCACCTCTCAATAGGACCCAGCTCCTTGAGCTCTTCGGTCATTTCCCTCACAACCTCTGCAAACTTGACCCCTTCGACAGAGGAAATCCACTCGAGCCTGAGCCTTTTTGGGTTGATCCCGATCTGCTCCAGCATCTTCTTGGTCAGTTTGACCTTTCTCAGGGTCTTGTAGTTTCCGTTTATGTAGTGACAATCCCCGGGATGGCATCCTGCAACAAACACGCCGTCTGCCCCCTGGTCAAAAGCCTGAAAGATGTGCTCGGGAGACACCCTGCTAGAACACATGACTCTTATGGGCAACACATTTGGGGGATACTGAAATCTGGACACCCCGGCAAGGTCAGCACCCGCATAGCTGCACCAGTTGCACAGGAATGCCAGGATCTTGGGCTCGAACACCATCAGCTCACCTCCTCGAAGGCTGCCTCTACCATCGAAGAAATCTGTTTGTCGGTGTACCCCTTTTGCTGCAGAGCTCCGCTTGGACATGCTGAGGGACAGGAGCCGCATCCCTTGCACAAAACCTCATTTATTCGAGCAACCTTCTTTTCCTCATCAAACTCTATCGCTGAGTAGGGACAGACCGCGATGCAGAGTTTGCACCCTGAACAGAGGTCCTCATCCACACTGGCCACTATCCCTTCACTCTTGGTAAATCCCTTCAGCATCGGAATTGCAGCTCTTGATGCCGCACCCTCGGCCTGGGATATTGCATCGCTCAGGTTCTTTGGATAATGAGCGGAGCCGCAAACATAAACGCCATCTGTCGCAAAGTCCAGGGGTCTCAGCTTCACGTGAGCCTCCTGGTAGAAGTTTCCGGAATCTGCCGCGACCTTTAACATGCGCTTTAGGTTGCCCACAGAAGAATCACCCTCGAGTTGGCACGTCAAAACAACAAGATTCGCATCAATTTCTAAAGATTCGCCCAGCAGGCTGTCCAGAACCTCAACGTTCACTTTGTTTCCAACGGTGACTTTTGGATCCTGGTCGTATCTTATAAACACAACTCCAAGCTGCTGAGCACTCCTATAATACTCCTCCTCTTCCTTACCGAACGCTCTCATATCTTTATACAGAACCCACACGTTGGCACCTGGGATCTTCTCCTTCAAGAGCTTTGCATTCTTGAGTGAGTTGCCGCATCCTATTCTACAGCACCAGGGCCGTTCTTCGGTCATAGAACCCACGCAGTTTATGAACACGATGTTCTTGGCCTTTTTGTCTATCTTTCCTTCTTTGAGAGTCCTTTCAAGCTCCAGCTGAGTCATTATTTGGCCGCTCTTTTTGTACCCGTAAGATGCCGGCGGCTCAATTTCCTGGGATCCTGTTGCTATTATCACGGTAGAGACCACCGCATGCCTGCCATTTGTAAACTCAACCTCCCAGTTTCCTATGTAACCATCAATTTCTTTGACCTGGCAGCCGGTGTAGACTCTAATGTTCTTGTCTTCTTTTACCTCACCGATCATTTTGTGCAGGACTTTTTCTGCTTCAATGTCAGATGGAAACAGTTTGTAGATGTCTCTCAGTTTACCGCCGAGTTTGGGCTCCCTTTCAACCAGATACACCCTCACTCCGATATCTGCAAGGATGAGAGCTGCCTTCATTCCTGCAATTCCACCGCCGATGATTAAGGCCTGCCTCCTGACCGTTATTTCGCTCTCTTGCAAGGGAGTTAACAGGGAGGCTTTTGCGACGGCCATTCTCACCAGATCCTTTGCCTTTCCCGTAGCCTTATCCTTTTCTTTGGAGTGAACCCAGGAACATTGATTTCTTATGTTTGCCATCTCAAACAGATACCTGTTCAGTCCTGCCTCTTCCATCGTGTCCTGAAACAGAGGGGCGTGGGTTCTTGGGGAGCACGCGGCCACGACTATCCTGTTTAGATTGTGCTCGGCAATTGCCTGTTTTATTCTCTTTTGAGTGTCTTCGGAGCACGTAAACATATCCTCTTCGACCCACTCCACGTTTGGAAGCTTTTTTGCGGACTCCGCAACCCCACCAACGTCCAGGAATCCTCCTATGTTTTTTCCACAGTTGCACACGAAAACTCCGATCCTTGGCTCTGCTTTGCTGACATCAATCTCCTTTCGCTTCTCAACTCGGGTCATTCTCTTTCTGTCTTTGATCGGACCCAGAGCCATAGCCGCAGCGCCTGAGGCTTGGGCTACAGAATCGGGAATGTCTTTTGGTCCTTGAGCGCACCCCGCTATGTAGATGCCTTCCCTGGTTGAGGAGGTTGGATCAAGCAGCAGGTCTTTGGACTTGATGAATCCGTGCTCATCCACCTCAATCCTCAGGACTTTTGCCAGCTTCAAGTTGTCCCGGGAGGGAATTATCGCGGAGGACAATACCAGCAGGTCCACGTCCAGATCCTTGATCTCTCCAGTTTGGGTGTCTTCGTACTTGACTTTCAATGATCTGTCCAGGTTTTCATACACCTTTGCGGGTCTGCTTCTTATGTATTTTATGCCGATCTTCTTCGCCTTGTCGTAGTACTGTTGAAAGTCCTTGCCATATGCTCTTATATCCATATAAAACACGTAAATTTTCTTGGTGGGGTCCTCCTCTTTGGTTATTGAGGCCTCTTTCGTTGCGTACATGCAGCAGACTCTTGAACAATAGGGGTAGCCTTGCTCTTGACATCTGGACCCAACACACTGGATCCAGGCTACCTTTTTCGGGGGTTTTCCGTCTGAGGGTCTCAGCACCTTTCCCTGGGTTGGTCCAGAAGAAGACAACAACCTTTCGTATTGGAGGGAAGTTATCACATTCTCATACACTCCATACCCATACTCTCCTCTTATGCTTGGCTCAAGCTGCTCAAAACCAGACGCGACAATGATGCTTCCGACCTCCAAATTTATCTCTTGTGAACGCTCAAGAAAAGAAATGGCATTGGCCTCACAGACCCGGTCACAAGCTCCGCATCCTATACAATTCTTGTAGTCTATCGTGTAGGTTAGAGGAACCGCCTGGGGAAATTCTATGTAGATTGCCTTGCGCTTTGACAGACGCTCGTTGAATTGATTTACAACCTCAACGGGACACGCTTTCTCACAGTCCGCACAGCCCGTGCATTTTTGGGGATCGACATATTTCGTTCGTTTCCATATTCTAACCCTGAAGTCTCCTGCATCCCCATCTACTCTCTTCACCTCGGAATAGGTCAATAGATCTATATTTTTGTGCCTTGAAACCTCAACCATCTTTGGTGATGAAATGCAGATTGAACAATCATTTGTAGGAAAAGTTTTGTCAAGCTTGACCATCTTGCCGCCGATGCTTGGCTGCTTGTCAACCAAACAGACCTTATAACCCTTATCAGCCAGGTCCAGCGCTGCCTGAACGCCCGAAATTCCGCCGCCGATTACCAAAACATCCCGTTTTAACATCCTTTTGGCATCTCTACATAATATAATATAACCTATTTTTTATAAATCTTTTGGTAGAAGAGGCTTTTTTATATAATTTTGCTTATTTTCGCCAAAAAAGTTGATTATATCAAAAAAAATCGCAAAGGAAATGAAAAAATATTTAAGGCAGTCTTCGCTTTTATTTTACATGATGGATGGGGTAGATGAAAAGATAATTAAAGCTCTTCAAGCCGACTCTAAGCAAAGCTTTAAAGACCTTGCAAAAGCGGTGGGCGTTTCTGAAACAACGGTCTTCAATAGAGTAAAAAAGTTGGAGAGGGAGGGGATAATAGAGAAGTACACAATAAAGCTTAACCTAGAAAAGTTTGGAGAATGGTTTACGGCAGTTGTTGCAATTGACCTGGATTCGGGCAAATGGATTGTGGATGTTGTGAAGAAGCTAAAGGACGTAGAAAACGTCCACGCAATCTATGATGTGACGGGAGATTTTGACCTGCTGGTGATCCAGAGATTCAAGGACAAGAACGAACTTTTTGAATTCATAAGAATGGTCTCTGCAATGCCACACGTTGCTCACACCATGAGTTGGATGGTAATGAAAGTGTTCAAAGAGGATTTCTTCTGCAAGATTTCTTGAGTTGTAGAAAAGGTTTTGCAGGTTTAAAAACAAAAAATTAGGTTAAAGCCTGCTTCGCTCCATTAAAACGCATCTCAATTATTTTTAAGCAGCAATTTTGTCCAATTAATAACAATTAATAACAACACAAATTATTTTAAGAGATAAAGCATAATTAAAGAATAGAAATAAATATTGGAGTGGCATGATGATAAAAAAGAATTCCTATGATAGGATTGAGAAAGATTTGGAAGATTTTAAAAGAGTCTTAGACTCTCTGAAGAAAAACAGGGAGCAGATTGCAAGCACGATGGATGAAAATGAAAGCAAGATTGAGGGGGTGTTGAACGATCTTGTGGAAGACGTTAAGGACCAGTTGACTGAGCTTAGAGAAGATAAGAGAAAAGTGATTGAGAACATGAAATTTACAGAGAACATAATAGAAAACAGCCCAGGCATGCTTGCGGTGATTGACAAAGAAGACAAGTGGATAAAGGTAAACTCGGCATGGACGAGCACATGGGGATGGAGCCCAAAAAAATTGTTGGGTAACAGGACAATAGAACAGCCCTTTATATTGCCTGAACGAGCTAAAGACGTAGAAGAAGAAAATAAGCTAATCCTGGAAAAGATTCCCAGTGGAGAGATCTTAAAGAGTCAGAGGGAGCTTCTTGCAAAAGATGGAAGCAAAAGAGTTGCACTGGTTATGGAAAAAGCCCTGAGGCATCAGGAAGAAATACTGGGAAGAGTCATGATAATAATGGACATAACTGAGTTTCGAAAGCGTGAGGAAGAACTTGAAGCTGCTAGAAAGTTCAACCAATCATTGATAGAAAATCTTCCTGCTGCAATTTGGATGTCCGACGAAGTAGGAAGATGCTGCTTGATAAACGATGAGTTTACGAGACTTTTGGGATGGGAAAAGGATGAGCTTATCGGGAAACGAGCATTTGATTCACCGTTTGTTTGTCGGAGTGGTTTGCCATACATGGGTGTAGGATACACAGATGCAATCAGAAAATTATGGGATGCGATTGCGGAAAAGAGAAGCGTAGCAGCGGGTGAGGTGCCGTATGGAACAAAAGACGGGCAAATCAGAATACTCAAAACGATTGAAATCCCTTACGGGAAAGGCATGTCTCGTTTGGACGTGTCCATTGATGTCACCGAATTGCGTGAGAGGGAGTTGGAGATCAAAAGAAATCTAGTGCTCTTGAGAGATGGAATAGATCGAGTTGCACAAGAGGGTGAGCTGTCGGCAAGAGTGGATATGGACTCTTTAGGTGATGATTACAAGAGGATGGGTGAGAACGCAAACAGAATATTTGACGTGTTGGAAAGCAAAGTTAAGGAACTCGGAGGAGCCCAGAGCATAATAGAGAACATTCCGGTTGGCATAGTCACCTATAAAGCGGATGATCCTGAAAGAAAATGGAGCAGGATCAACTCCACAATGGAAAGAATTACAGGTTATGGTATCAGCGAGATGCTGGGGAAAAAAATTGAGTCCCAGCCATTTAACACCGATAAAGCTACCAAAATCATTGAAGAGCAGAGAGAGAAGTACGATGAAATGCCTGCATTCGAAATACCATGGATTACCAAGGGAGGTTTCCACATAGTCGTAAGGATTAATGTAGGGACTATTAAAGATGAAAGTGGGAAAGTCACAGAGTACATTTTTGTTATCGAGGATGTAACCCAGTGATGCAAATCTGACAAAGCGTCAACAACAAACCCGCGTATCGTGCCCGTTTGTTTTTGGCCAAATTAGACACAACAGAGAAGCCCCGTTTGTGCCATTATTGCTACCAAAATCGCAGATTGTATAAGATTTATATATCCCAATCAGATGTTCTTAGTGGGATTAAGATGGATATGAAATTACTTGAAGATGGATTGGTTGAAGTCATAAAGAGAACAGCAACCACAATAACACCAGCCACGCTTGAAGCACTAAAACGAGCCAAAGAGAGAGAAGAAGGTCCTGCAAGAGGGCAGATAGAAACAATGCTAAAAGCCATAGAGATAGGAAAAACTAAAGGGATACCTATTTGCCAGGACACGGGAACAATAACCTTCTTTATTGAGGTTGGGTCTTCATTTCCATGCATAAAGGATGTTGGAAAGATTAGGCCCGTGCTGGAAAAAGTAGCAAGGAGAGCAACGAAAGAAACTCCACTTAGGCCCAATACAATTGATCCCTTAACTCATAAAAATCCGGGAAACAACATAGGAAAACATATACCCTATATTCAATGGGAATTAACCGATGGCGACGAGTTGAAAATAAACCTTTTGCTTAAAGGCGGAGGAAGTGAAAACATGGCTCATTTGGTTATGATGTCGCCTGGCAGAGGGCTGAAAGGAGTGAAAGAAGTTGTTCTTGATTGGATTGCACAAATGGCAGGAAAACCCTGCCCACCAACTATTGTTGGAGTGGGACTGGGAGGAGGAGCCAACATTGCTTTGAATTTGGCAAAACACGCCATTCTCAGGCGCACTGGGGAGCATCACAAAGAGAAGCAAATCGCAGACCTCGAAAAAGAGCTTACAGAAAAAGCAAATGAACTGGGGGTTGGACCCATGGGTGTGGGAGGAAAAACAACCGTCTTAGATGT
>DUKC01000197.1:0-1752 GCA_013329495.1 Thermoplasmata archaeon | reverse complement strand
ATGGTTCTGTGGAGGTGATAGAATGAAACTGATAAAAACTCCCCTGGATCCTGAGGAGATAAAAAAACTAAGAGTAAATGATGAAATTGAGATAACCGGCAAGATATACACAGCCCGAGACGCAGCACACAAGATGTTGCTTGAACTTCGTGAAAAAGGAGAGAAATCCCCCTTACCGCTTGGAGATTATCCGTGTTTTCATTGCGGTCCCGTGATGAAAAAAGAGAAAGAGAGATGGAAAGTAGTGAGTGCGGGTCCCACAACCAGTGTAAGAATGGAAATCTTTGAAGACGAATTTATGAAAGTGTTTGGAACCAAGGTATTTGTAGGCAAGGGGGGGATGGGCGAAAAGACGCTCAATGCTCTGAAGGAGTATGGAGGAATTTACGCACAGTACACAGGTGGTGCGGGATCACTGATGGCGGACTCGGTAAAGAGAGTTGAAAACGTATTCTACCTGGACGAGCTTGGTATTCCGGAGGCGGTATGGCTGTTTGAAGTAGAAAGATTTGGTCCATTGGTGGTAACCATGGACTCGCATGGATTCTCTCTTCACAAAGAAGTTGCTAAAAAGGTGGCAGAGAATCTAAAAAGGATAAAAAGTAATTTATAGTAAAACTTTCTTTTCGAATCCCGGGAATGCGGAATACAGGAAACATAAAGGAAATTTGGTGGGCATAAAAAGATTTCATGATCGTAGCAAAAGATTTTAAAAAAATCTGCTTAAGGCTAAACAGCCTCTTTTAACAGCTTAGGTATCTCGCTCGGCAGCTTCGCTACGGGCACTCCCACAACTTCAAAAGCCTCTATTTTAGAGATGGCTGTTCCTGTCTTTCCGGCTATCACGGCTCCAGCATGTCCCATCCTTTTACCCTTGGGAGCATTTATTCCTGCTATGTACGCTACTAAAGGCTTTGATACGTGCTTTTGGATATAGCTTGCGGATACTTCTTCTGCATTTCCGCCAATCTCACCTATAAGTACCATAGCGTCCGTTTCCTCATCCTTTTCAAACGAGTTAAGAACGTCTATAAAACTGAGACCTACTACAGGATCTCCCCCCAACCCCAGTGCGGTCGATTGGCCAAACCCGCCCTTCGTCAGACTGTCCACAATCTCATAGGTCAGTGTTCCACTTCTGGAAACCAATCCCACCGTGCCTTTTTTAAAGATATGGGAGGGCATGATCCCTATTTTACTCTTTGCGGGGGATATTATTCCTGGTGTGTTTGGACCTATGATGCACACACCCTCTTTCTTTGCATAATTTACAACTTCAATCGTGTCATGGACAGGAACGTGTTCTGTGATTATGACCACAGGATCCATTCCCGCATCTATCGCTTCAAAGGCTGAATCCTTAACGAAAGGAGCGGGCACAAATATGATAGAAGAATTAACGTCGTGTTTCTTTTTGGCCTGCCCAACCGAGTCGTAGACGGGAATACCGTCAACATTCAGCCCCCCTCTTCCCGGGGTTACCCCCGCCAAAATCTTAGTTCCATACTTTTTCATCTGCTTAGCATGAAACTGCCCCTGATGACCAGTTATTCCTTGCACCAAAACCCTAGAGTTTTTATTGATTAATATGCTCATAGAATGCAAATAAAGAAAGATGATTTTATATTTTTCTGTTTGGAGCTTCATAGACCGATAATTTTTCTGGTCTTAGAAAAAGATCTAGCTCGAAGATTTTCTCTTATCGTTTCTGAGCGCACTTGTCAACAATCTTTCTAAAAAGTATAGAAACTC
>DUKC01000118.1:5409-10051 GCA_013329495.1 Thermoplasmata archaeon | reverse complement strand
ACCAAAGGAACATATCTCTCTCAATATGTCTTCGTATAAGCTCTTTTCCTCTGGCTTCTCTTTTTTATTCCCTTCCATCAAATTTAATTAAGTCTCTAAAGCTATTAAACCTTTCTATATCTTCTACTGTTTTTGTCGATTGTTCTCCAAACAAATTCGGTTGGCAGAGATTGTTCAAGCTCTCTCGCGTCGGAAGAGCGCCTGCGGCGTGATGGCATGGTTGCCCCCCTCTTTCAGATGTACTTCAGTGAAGAGAGCAAACCTCATCATTAAGCAAAATTAGTTGAGATTTTTTTCGATGACAGGGCAAAGATTTTATTAACCCATCTTATTTCTCCTTTGTCTAAAATGAAAATAATAGGCGGAAGCGGGTCTAAATTGCTCGCAGCCCGAGTGGCAGAGCTAACTGGTCTGAGTCAGGTAGATGCGGAGATAAAGCGTTTTCCTGACACCGAGTGTTATGTCAGGATCAAAGAAGGTCTGAGCGGTGAAGAAGTGGTGATAATCCAGACCACTTTTCCAGATGAAAACTTGCTGGAGCTCGTGTTTTTGCAGAACGTTGTACGCCAGGAAAAACCATCGAGAATAACCACGATAATACCCTATTATGCCTATGCCAGGCAGGACAAGATATTCAAGCCAGGAGAATTGCTGAGCGCCAAAACGGTTGCAAAACTGCTTCAGAACTCTTCGGATGAGATGGTCATCCTCAATCCCCACAAGCCCTGGATTGCCGATTTTTTCGACAAACCTGTGAAGATCCTGTCTTCCTCCTCTGAGATCGCGGATTACCTAAAGTCAAGAGGGGTTGAGCTGGTAGTTGGACCCGATATAAACGCATCCATGTTTGCAGAGGAAATTGCCGAGTCGGTCGGCTGCGATTGGGATTGGCTTGAAAAAAAGAGAATTTCTTCTCACGAGGTTATCTTAGGGAAAAAGGAGATCAATGCCAAAGGAAAAAGAGTTGCGATCGTTGACGACATCATTTCTACTGGGGGTACACTGACCAAGGCAATAGAAGTCTTAAAATCGAGTGGAGCAAGAGAAGTGCTTGCGTGCTGCGTGCACGGTCTCTTCATAAATAAGGCTGTCGAAAGGCTAAAAAATGCGGGATGCGCTGAAATCATTTCAACCGATACTGTTGAAACAGAGTACAGCAAGATAAGCGTTGCAAAAACAATTGCTGAGGCACTAAGTCCGAAGAGGTGAAAAAGATGATAGAGAAAAAAAATCTGTTGACCGGATTAGCATTGCTCGGAATCGTCCTTCTCATAATCTTTTTCACTGCCTACTTTAGCTTTACTTCTGGTGCTGCAACAAATCCAGAAGGGGAGACGCTAGGAGAAAAATTCTATTTCTCTGGCCCCGATCCCTATTACCATGGAAGAATAATCCAAGAAATCGCTGAGACAGGGCGTCATCCGTACTGGCTGAGAACAGAAGAAGGCAGAGATCCCCTGCTTAGTTATCCGCTTCGAATGATAAATCCAAGACCTCCCCTCTTCGATTGGTCAATAGCGGGTTTCAGCAAACTATTGCTCCCAATCGCGGGAAATGAAATCGACGCGATAGGTTATGCTATGCAATTCACTCCCTGCATATGGGGCGCCCTGTTAGTCATACCCGTTTATCTTATCTCGGTCGAGCTGTTTCGCGATCGCAGGATAGGTCTGCTGGCTGCTTTGCTGGTCGCTCTCATTCCTATCCACCTAGTTTCGGGTCATGGCTCCGCCTACGCCCTAACAGATCACGATTCTTTTGTTTTGTTTCTGAGTGCGCTTGCATTTTGTTTCTTCCTAAAAGCACTGAAATCTCTGAAATCTAAAGAATGGGTCAAAAACTGGAAAAGCGGAAAATCAATTGTGGATGGAATTAAGGAATGTTTTGGAGCAAATTCAGTTTCTTTTATCTATGCCTCTCTAGCAGGTCTGGCAATCGGTGCAATTGGTCTTGCATGGAAAGGTTTCCAACTTTCTTTGGTGATTCTGGCAGTATATTTGTTTGCTCAGATGGTGATTGACAAGTGCAGAAGGAAAGATTCGACATCCACATTTTTTGCTGGAATCATTCTATTTATTCCTGCTTTGCTGGTTCCTCTGCCTTACTATCTAATCCAAAACACAATGGGAGAAATACTCCTCTGTGCATCCATGCTGCTGGTTCTGACAGTGGTTGCTTTGTTTTTGATACCAACCAAAAGGGTGCCAGCCATACTAGTCCTTCCCATCCTTGCTGGAGTCGCGGCGATCGCTCTAGCATGTTTGTGGGTCATAAAAACTTTCTTTTCAGGAGTTCCTGCTCTTTCACCTCTGGTGGGGATTGCGGACACACTCTTTGGTGGGTTGCCATACGTTCAAAAGACAAAGGTATACCTCACGATCCAGGAAGCATCTCCTCCTGAGTTAAGCAGAATGGTCATGGGTTTCGGTCCAATCCTGTTTTGGTTGCCTTTCGTCGGAATCGGGTTGCTTTTGGTTCGTCTTGTGAAAAAATGGAAACCCGAAATTCTGTTTGTGCTGTCGTGGGTTGGAATCGATCTATTTCTCAGCACGACCTCCGCCCGTTTTCTCAACAACATAATCCCAATGTTTGCCATCTTGGCAGCGTGGGTGCTGTTTACGATTGTAAAAAAAGTGAACTTCAAAGGGATGGTCAAAACCGTTAAAAGCAAGGGAGGATTTAAGGGTTTAAAGAAAGGGGTAAAAGTAAGACACCTGCTGGTTATAGCTCTTCTTGTTGGAGTTTTCTTTCCAAATATATACATGGCCATAGATGCGGCTGTCCCACCCGAAATTGAGGGCAAATTTGGATCGGAAGGAGCCTACCGCGCAGGTTTTTACGATGAACAATACTGGACAGACGCCCTGTCTTGGCTGGCGAAGCAGGACAAGGACATCCCCAATCCTGAAGACAGACCTGGATTTATTGCCTGGTGGGATTATGGATTTTATGAGATCCTGATTGGCGAACATCCAACAGTGGCGGACAACTTCCAGTCTGGGATTGAGGCAGCCGCAAACTTTCACATTTCTACAGATGAAGTCCAAGCAACAGCGGTTCTTGTAACTAGGATACTGGAAGGGCACCTGCGTTACGAAGGATTAAGTGAAGAGGTCGCGAACATCCTGCAGAACTATCTTGGGCAATCAAAAGCAGATGCTCTGATTGATGTGCTCCAAAATCCAACTCACGCAAAATCTTTTGATAAGCCCATAGGAGAAGAGTACGACAAGAATCTAAGCGAGGAATACAGAGTTAGAGCCGAGAATGCAAAGTATCACGATGCGATAGATCTCCTGAGTTCTATAGGAGATGAGCCCCTGACCCAGCTCTATTGGGGCTTACAGAAAGCAACGGGTTATTCGATCAGGTATTATGGGGTAAATGTAAAGGACTTCCTAAGCTTTTTTGACATATTCACTTTTCTGGCCGATAAGAGCATTTATAGTTTAACCTTAGTTGAAGATGATTATGTCCACATCACACGTGTGATAAATGAGTGGAATCAAGAGGCAATAAGATTCTATTATGGGATGAAATTTGAAGAGGAAAAAGAGATGTATGAAAAAGCTAGGGGTGAACCGCTCAATGAAACTGAAGCAGAAGAATTAATGAAAAATATAATGTGGACTCCCATCAAAGCACACAAACCCAACTTCTATAACTCAATTTTATACAGAACCTATTTAGGAGAACCGCAATATATTTGGAGAGACCCTCCCCACAGTTCCGCACTTATTGGATTAATAGCTCCCCAAATTCCTACCTATGGGCTTAAGCATTGGGTTATGGCCTATCCCACATCAATCGATCCTTACTCGAAGAAAGGGGAATTAACTCCCGTTGTTATTGCCAAATACTATGAAGGAGCATTCATTAATGGAACAGTTAAGCTGGATAAAAACCCGTTTGGAGGAGCTGAAGCATGGGTGATCGATGGGAATGGAATCCCTCACGATCACGCAACTGTGGATAGCAGAGGCAGATTCAGCTTGATCGCTCCTCCAGGGAACGTAAGCGTTATTATAATCAAAGAAGGACAGGAGATCGCTCGCAAAACCTTTGACAAAAGTGGCGAGCTGGCCCCAATATCAGAAGCAGAAGCAAGAAGACTAACAAGTGATTTTGACAGATCAATAGGGTTTAACATTGCCAAATCCCAACTCGACTTGATTGTCCCCTCAGAGGCGGGGGTAGAAGACACAGCCCCGCCCTTGTAGACTGGCAGGTAAGAATCAATACAATTCCTGGTTATGGACTAAGCACAACTGGTTGCAACTTTCAATTTTCTAAAGACTGGAAAGCAAAGCCAATTAGGCAACAGCAGAGCCGAACGATTGTGAATTTCCTTGAAGACCTGTTCAGTGGTAAAGCGATCAAAAAAGCACACAAAAACCGAAGATTATACAAATAAGTAACGGTTTAAGTTTAATATTGAATTGAAAGATGAAAACGATAAGAGATCCCATTCATTCAAACATACTGCTTGATAATTTGGCTTTGAGTTTGGTAGAAACTCCAGAATTTCAGAGGCTGCGAAGAATAAAGCAGTTGGGTTGTGTCAATCTGCTCTATCCCGGAGCAAATCACACAAGGTTTGAGCACTCGTTGGGCGCCTATCATCTAGCCGTAAAGGCAGTGG
>DUKC01000118.1:2352-5399 GCA_013329495.1 Thermoplasmata archaeon | reverse complement strand
AAAGAGAGAATGGATGAGATAAAGGCAGCAGCCCTGCTTCATGATCTCGGCCACGGCCCTTTCAGTCACATAAGTGAAGAAATATTAACCAATCTCAAAGGGACAACCCATGAAGAACAGACCAAACAAATCATCCTAAGCTCGCCTATTAAAGATATCCTGTCGAAGCAAGGAATAGATCCAGTTAGGGTTGTAGATCTAATTGAAGGCAAAGGCAAGTACGGAGCTCTAATTGCCGGGGATCTTGATGTTGACAGGATGGATTTTTTGATGAGGGACGCTCACTACACAGGCGTCAGAATATCGACCGATGCCGCAAGAATCATCTCAAAGATGGATTTCAAGGATGATTCGCTGGTAATCTATGAGACCGCATTAACCGCTGCCGAGGGACTGTTGTTGGCACGTTTTCTGATGTATCCAAGTCTTTACATGCATCATACCTGCAGATCTGCGGGGCAAATGTTGAAGCACGCAATACTTGATGCTATGAAAAACAACTATCTAACCCTAAAGGAGCTTCTGCGAATGGATGATATTGAGTTGATAAGCACTTTGAAAAATTCGACCTCATACGCAAAAGAGATGTGCGGGTTGCTGGACTCCCGAAAACTCTTCAAAAGGTCCTATATCGGCTCGATCAAAAAAATGAAAGGATCTCTAGGCAGAAATCTGAAGAATGAAAGAAAGAGGTCAACAATTGAGCAAAAGCTGACAAAGAAGAGCGGGTTGGATGAAGACTATCTTTTTTTGGATGTCCCTCCTCCTCCCGTGTTGGAAGAAGCAAAGGCAAAGGTCTGTTTGGAGAATGATGAGGTCAAACTAATTGAGGAGGTCTCCAGTCTCGTT
Organism: Thermoplasmata archaeon; assembly: GCA_013329495.1. GTDB lineage: Archaea > Thermoplasmatota > E2 > UBA9212 > UBA9212 > UBA9212 > UBA9212 sp9212u. Next base: position 4,550 of record DUKC01000118.1, on the reverse strand, counting down.
AAAGGCATGAAGCATGCTCAGTTAGATCACTGGAAATTCTGGGTGTTTGCACCCAAAAAATATCTGAGCAAAGTAGGACCAATAGTAAAGAGCTTCTTTGGGGTTGAAGAGAATGAGGTTTCCTGAGAGAGAAGCTACCGAAGTCTTCATAGATCGGCTGAAGCAGAAGGTTCAGCAATACTTTCCAATCTATAGTTGGAAGCTGGAAGATAACCTGCTGATCTTTTCTGTTTCTGTGGATTTGCCAGGGCTTGACCGGCAATTCTCCTACTTGCAGAAAGATCTGGACCGTTTGGGGTGGACACCAATGATCCGGGAGGAGAATGGGGAACACCTGCTGGTTTTAACACCCAAGCCTTCGATACCCAGGCCCAAACCCATTTGGGTAAATCTACTTTTGCTTGTGGCCACAGTGGTGACCACCTCTCTGGTTGGATCACAGTTCTGGCTATGGTTGGTCGAAGGAGTCACTGCAGAATGGGGAGGATTTGAAGGCCCTCCTTTTGGTCGCATCATTCTTGAAGCATTCAATCTGAAAAAAGGCATACTGTACTACTCCCTGCCACTACTGTCAATTCTCGGGTGCCACGAGCTCGGCCACTATTTCGTTTCGAGGAGGCACAAAGTCCCCACCACCCTGCCCTATTTCATCCCCTTTCCTCCCATTCCGAAAGTGTTGGCCCTGGGAACTTTTGGTGCAGTAATATCTATCCGCGGAGCAATCCCTGACAAGAGAGCGCTGCTCGACATAGGGCTCGCCGGTCCCTTGGTCGGGTTTCTGGTTGCAATTCCAGTAACCCTTCTTGGTCTCCATCTAGCCCTGCAGCTACCGACGATTGAAGTTTCAGAATCCGAGCTTTTCCTAGCATCTCCTTTGATTTTTATTGCGCTCGAAGCAATCATCGGCGCCCCCTCCATGTTACCGCTTCACCCGACCCTCTTCGCTGGTTGGTTGGGTCTGTTGATTACTGCGATAAATCTCTTGCCGGCAGGACAGCTGGATGGGGGGCATATAGCCTATGCGTTTATGGGAAAGAAACAGAAGTACGTCGCATGGGCCGCTCTGTTTATGATGCTCGCGCTGAGTATCTGGTTCCCGACGTGGATTTTTTTCGCAATTATCATCATTCTCGTGGGCATTCGCCATCCTCCGCCGCTGAATGATGTAACTCCATTAGACCTCAGAGGAAAATTACTCTCATTGGTAGCTATCTTGATATTCCTCTTGTCCTTCGTTCCAATTCCTATAGTTCCAGCGTGATAACATTTTTCAACAAACCACGAGTTATAAAGAGAAGTCTATTGGTAACAAACAATGTTGTGATCCCCAAGCTGACCAAAGAAATTTTATAATTGAATTGCGTTAGTTGGGGTCAATGAAAATAGAATTGCCATACGGCAAGCTAAAGCTCTGTGTCGATGTGCCAAAGCAAAATCTTTTGAAGGTCATAAAGCCGAGGCTGATAATCCCAAAAGATAAACCAGAAGATCTGGTCAAAAAAGCACTTGATCAGCCCCTAAAGAAAAAAAGGCTGGAAGAGTCACTAAAACCCAACATGAGAGTGACGATAGTTGTCGATGACAAAACAAGACCGTGTCCCTCAAAACTCATGCTTCCTCCCCTTCTCAAGATCATACACTCCAAAGGAATTCCAAAAGGGAACGTGACAATCCTGTTTGGATGTGGAACCCATGAGCCAGTTAACGAAGAGTGGGCAAAAGAACTTTTAGGAACCGATATCGCAAACGAGTACAAGTGGTACTCTAGCTCAAACAAGATCCAAAACCTCAAGTGGGTCTACAAAGGAACAACTTCTGGAGGAACAAAGGTCTTGCTAAATTCTCTGTTTGCTGGGGCTGACTTTCGCATAATTCTGGGAGATATCGAACCTCATTACTTCGCTGGTTACGGGGGCGGGAGAAAATCTGTACTTCCTGGTGTAACGAATGATGAGACCATCCAGGCAAATCACAAACTCATGTTTGACGATAGAGCGAAGATGTGCAACCTAAAAGGCAATCCCGTTCACCTGGACATGATGGAGGTAACCGATCTCGCTGAGGTTGGTCTGTGCCTAAACGTTGTCCAAAACAGGGATGGAAACGTGGTTGGTGCGTTTGCAGGCGATCACCGAGAGGTTTTGAAAAAAGGAGTTGAATTGGTCGACAAGATGAGCGTGTCAGAAGTTAGAGAGCTC
>DUKC01000118.1:0-2286 GCA_013329495.1 Thermoplasmata archaeon | reverse complement strand
CTGTGTCAAGAAAAACGGTGTCCTCATTCTTGTTGCGCAGTGCAAAGAAGGAGCAGGGAGCAAAAGATTCTGGGATGACATGGGAATCTATTATTCGAGTGAGGAGGTTAAGCACGATCTGCTCAAGAATTTCTTCATTGGCAGACACAAAACCTATTATTTGTTGAAGGCGAAAGAGAAGCTGAGAATGCTCTTGGTAAGCGAATTTGACGAAGCAACCACTCATCGCTTTGCGTTCGAGAAGAGCGAAAATCCCCAAAAAGCGCTAGACACGGCCTTTGAAATGTTGGGAAGAGATGCGAAAGTTTTGGTCTCGCCTTGGGGGTCCACAACCCTGGCTAAGAAAATCTAAGGCTCCCCACTGTGCTTGAGCTTGGGCAGTGCAAAAATCATGCACGCGGCTAGTCATGCAGTTTTTTGCCCAGGCTAGCCACTCTCTTGCCCAAAAGTCGGCACTTCTCCAGATCCTTACTTGTGGGCTTCTCGATCGCAACGGGCCCATAATGGTCAAAATCTGGATTTCCTTGAACAATCATTCCGTGAGTGAGCATTGCGCGGATAATCGAAAGAATGGTGGTTTCGTTGCCTCCGCCAACATTGGCAGAAGTAGAAAACGCAGCTCCCACTTTACCCCTTAGTTTGCCATGATATCGAACGCTCCTATCTATGAGTTTCTTCACTTCCCATGGCATTGAGCCATAGTATGTGGGGCAGCCCATGACGATGCAATCTGCTTTTAGCAGATCCTCTATCGTCGTTTCTTCAATCGTCTTGACCTCAGGTGAAATGCCTTCCTCTTCAACCCCCTCTGCCACTGCTTTTGCCATTGCTTCGGCATGACCTGTTCTCGAATAATAACTTATCAGTGTCTTCACTTCATCCTCTCTTTCATCTTCATATGCCCGATACAGTATACAATCTTTATCATTTTATGACGTTTGAACCTGACTTTCGGTGGCAAACGAGTGGAATGACCCCCCTCACGATGTGCAATTTGCAACAAACAGGCGCAAAGGGATAGCCTAAATCCCCAAAAAGGCAGCTACTAAGCCAAAAAATTCTTTTACCCTTAATTCCATCTACCAACTGAGCATTTAAAAAAGTTTATACCTCTGGGTAGAGCATGAAAGGAAAAAAGAAAACAGGCATATTTAGAAAGTATCTTGATTTTCCACTTATTTACAAGATCGCAATAGGCTTTCTGTTGGGAGTAGTAGCAGGATTAACAGTTGGCCCTTCCATTTCTGTCGTCAAACCTCTGGGCGATTTGTTTCTAAGGCTCCTGAGGATGATTGTCATGCCTCTGATATTTTTCACTCTGGTCGTTGGAGCATCAACCATCGATCCCAAAAAACTCGGGAGAATAGGCGGAAAAGTAATCGCTTGGTATTTTGCCACTTCATTTATTGCAGCTGCCATAGGAATATCAATCGGCCTGCTCGTGAAACCAGGCATTGGCCACCCATTGGCGGAAGTTGAGTATACGGTCACCACCCCGCCCCCCTTCATTGAAACCGTCTTGTCTTGGGTGCCCGAGAATCCTTTCGAAGCTCTCACTCAATTTCCTGAAGGAGTGCTGCCCACGATAATATTTGCCTTGATGTTTGGAATCGGTCTGACTTACCTCAGAAATTCAAAAATAAACCGTCATCGAGAATCCGGAGACACTCTGTTTAAGGTTTTCGATGCTTGTGCCGAGATTATGTACAAAATAGTGCGATTTGTCTTAGAGTTCGCTCCCTTTGGCGTTTTTGCATTGATCGCAATTGTTATAGGCGAAAAGGGAATTTCAATCTTTGTTTCCTATGGCAAGATCATCGGAGCCACGGCAGTAGGAACAGCAATAATGATCCTGGGTGTCTATTCAGCAGTTTTGTTTGCCTGTGGGATAAATCCCTTGAAGTTTCTAAGAGGCGGAAAAGAGGCCATGCTGACCGCTTTTGTCACGAGATCCAGTTCTGGAACTTTGCCTGTCACGATGAAGTGCGCCGATGAAAACTTTGGAGTAAACAGGAGTGCTTATTCTTTTTCTTTACCTATAGGTGCCACGATCAATATGGATGGCACAGCAATCTACATGTTGGTTGTTGCGGTTTTTGCAGCGAATGCGGTAGGCCATGTTTTAACAGCTAGCGAAATAGCAACACTAATAGTGGTTGCTGTCATGTCTTCCCTCGGAGTGGCAGGCGTACCCATGGGGGGGCTCATAATGTTGACTGTCACTCTGGGCTCGATCGGTTTACCTCTGCAAGTTGTAGGATTGATAGCAGGGATAGATGTTATCCT
>DUKC01000154.1 GCA_013329495.1 Thermoplasmata archaeon | reverse complement strand
ATATAAAATTAACATGTCTCCGGAAAGATAAGGGCTCCAAAAACATCTTTTTTCAAAGCCAAATACTCGCAGTTTTGGAGTTTTTTAAGCATCCAAAATAAAATTTAGAAGTGCTCACTACCTATTTCTTCTTTTCAGCTCAAATCTTCCTTATTTTAAATTCTCGTAAACCAATTGTAGACTACAACTGGCTTAAGACAATTTCCTAAATTCCTATTTTTTAGGCATTGGGATGCCTAATCTAGTGGGAACTTAATATTAAATTTTTTTATGGTCCCCATTCCAAGGTGCAAAAGGTGTTAAAGGTCTTCATTTCTCGAAAAGCATTCTTTATAGTTTTATCTCTCGCTTTTTAAGCTCCTAATAGTTTTCATTTTTCAGGCTTGCTACAGAAAACCGCATACTTTGCCATTGCTAAAGAATAAAAAGCATTAGGGATTAAACCTAATCAAATCTCTTCTTACTAATTGTTGAATAAACAGAGACACCCTATTATTTACCGGCTCTACTTTCTCTCCAAATATTTCTTTTAGCTTATTGGCAATTTCCTCAACATTTCTGTTACCGTCGATCTGTTTCCAAACAAAAGACCCAAAGTTATCGAGTTTTATCTCGTAGTGTGGATTCTTCACTTTTTTGGCTATAAATTTTATATGGTATTTTGGATAAAAAATGACTATTCGCCCCCCATCCTCTTTAAATTCCTTGGTTTTTTGGGGGACGAGTTCTAGCAAATTCTTTTCCTTTGTCTTCTTTTTTCTCATGATTCAACTTTCTGCTAATTGTTTTTCTCCGTGTTTGTATGGGAAGTATATGAGCAGGAACATAACCAGTCCTATTACCAATAAACCTGGCCAGCCTAGGGGAGTTTCTAGCAAGGCTAGGTCGAATCCACCTATGACCAATCCCGCGTCAGCCACTCCCATTAAAGCCTCTCCAGCTATGAAGCCTGAAGCTAGCAATACGCCAATGTTTATTGCTGCTCTTTTCTTTTCCCCAAACACTCCCTTTTTCTCGAGCAATCTGTCTACAAACCAGCGGACTATTCCCCCTATGAATATTGCAAACGTAACATAAAAGGGCACGTACATTCCTACCGCAAGTATCATCACGTTCGGCGTTTTTGCTAAAATAAGAAACGCTCCGATAAGTATTCCCACAATAAGAAGAATCCACAGCATTCCGCCCCCAACAATTCCCTTGGTCAGCAAAGCCATAAGACCTGCTTGTGGCGCTGGAAGAGACACTCCACCTATTCCTATCCCTCCTTTTATTATGTCTGCTTGATGCAGCATGTTCATTGGTATAACCAAGCAGGGTGCAGCAGCAGCAACTCCAACTATCTCTGCTATTTCCATCTTCCATGGAGTTCCACCCAGCATATGGCCCACCTTGAGATCTTGCATGACATCTCCACCGATCCCAGCGGCACAGCAGACCACTGCCGCAACCAGTATTGTTGCGGCCATTCCTTCTACACTCCCTCCCAATCCCAATGCAAGCATCAGTGCCGCTGCAAACATTAAGGTAACCAGTGTCATACCGGAGATTGGATTACTTGAACTTCCTATCAATCCAACTATATACCCCGAAATAGCCACAAAAATAAAAGCAGCAAGTATCATGACCACGAGGGAAACTAAGCCAGTAATTACAGAGGCTGTTAGTATTGTATAAAGCGTTCCCATAGCTATCGCAACTATCACAAAGAGAACAGCCACATATTTCATTGGAAGATCCGTGTCTGTTCTTATTTTTTTACCTATACGCAGCGCCCCTCCCTTTATTTCCTTAAAGGCTGTTCCCAGGCCGGTCACAAAAGAAGCCTTCATTTTGTACAGAGTGTGTACGGCCCCAACAATCATGGCTCCTGCGGCGATCGGTCTCACAATGCTATACTGGACCGTCAGGGCACCTTCTACTTCTCCAATTGGGACGTTACCTGGGAGACCGGGTAGGAAAAACATTGCTAATGGCAAAATAATCATCCATCCGAGCAATGCACCAGCAAAAGTCAGTGATGCAAGCCTGGGTCCAATAATATAACCCACTCCCAAATATATTCCCCCCGCATAAGGGGTATCATAAAAAAGGTAACTTGATTTTGCCCCCCCCTTCAGTTCCGCTCCAGTGGAGGGATTTACATAAGTAAGCAGACCCTTGCCCATGTCAATCACGCCTCGAACATGAGTTTTGAATAAGTTAAGGGTTGAACTGAGAAATGTAATCAGAAACCCCAGGCCTAATGCTCCAAACATGTATTTGGCGCCAGTTGCGCCCTTCTGACCCGATTTGATTATGGCAGTGGCAGCTACGCTTTCGGGAAACGCAAGCTCTTCTTCAGTTACCAACATTCTTCTGAAGAAGATTATTAGCACAACACCCAATAAACCACCAACGAGGGCGATTGCAGTGGTTGTTAGGTAATCTAGTTCCTCCCAAATGTTGAGTATAAGCATTGCAGGTATCGTAAAGACCAAACCCGCTGCTAGCGATTCTCCTGCGGAGATCGCGGTCCTTGCTGTGTTTTCCTCCAAGATGGTACCTTTAAATGGCCTAAGCAAAGCCATTGCAATTACCGCTCCTGGAAAAACAGCCGCAACGGTCATGCCTGAATTAATAGCGAGATAGGCGTTTGCTGCAGAAAAAACCGCCGAAAAAACCGCTCCAACAAGCAACGCTTTCAATGTAAATTCTTTTATTGAAGTTTCAGGGCTTATATAAGGTATATACTCTTGAGCCATAAAAAAGAGAATGCTCAGTCCAATATAAAGTTTTCGAAAACAAAACATCTTCGTTTTGCAACAATTCTATAAATTCTATATTAAGAAATAATCACCTAGGCTCTATTTTAACTCTATCGGTGGAGTCGCCTTACGAAAGCTGGGAGCAGTTCATTTCTCTTTCAATTCATATTCTGAGTAATTTCCTTCACAGGGATGACCTTTTACTATGCGCGCCAATCCCCTAGTGATATTACGGAGAAAAGACGAAACAGTGTCAGGGCTGTTGTGTCTGCATATAGTGTTCGGACTTGGTTTCGTTTTTCCTATAGAAAGATCAAAGTGACCCCGATCTATCTCTTCCATAATTTTCATATCTATCTTGCCTTTGTTTTGGTACAGCAATTGCTCGAGTCTAATGTATCTATAACAGGAAGAGGGATACCTGGGCATTGAGGGGCCGTAGCGATTCATCTCATTGGAAACAAAGTGACTCGGGACCGCCAGACAAGAATCAATGGGTTCTCTAACGTTAAAATGGGAATGGGTGTATTCCACCACCACTGCCTTGCCCTCTCTTTCTGTCAATAATAAGTTCGCTCCAAAAACTCTCGGACCAGAATTGACGAGATCAATCACCTCATTTACACCCCCACAATATTGAAGGGTAAGCTTACTCAAGATGCCTGGGCTTGTTCCACCCCCCTCATCCAATGTTCCAACAGTTGTCCAGGCAGTTGCCAATCCCTTGCCGTTCATTCCAGCTCACGAACCTATACAGCCAGCCATATCTATCGAGATGAAAGAATTTCCTTTAGATGGCTTAGCAGTTACAACTGTCTGATAAGGAGCTGAAGATATGTCGGCGTCACCATGAAAGCCAAGATAAGAGTGCCCATTCTCTGAGGCTTTTCCAAAGGCAGCCCAAGCACTGCATGTGCACTGTTCTCCCATATTATTAAGGAAGAGAATATCCTCATAACTTTTCTCAGATCCTTCAGTTATGCCTTTGAGTTCTTCTAAAAGTTCTGGTGCTTTTTCTTTAAGATTATTTTCGAGGTATTGTGAGCGTTTCTTCTAAATGAATTACTTTGATGGATGCCCGTTCTTTAGGCCTCAACACCATGACCACTGAGCTACAAATGATTGTACCAATGCCAACTAAAGCATTTTCCGCTCTCAATCTCTTGCTTATTTTCATTTGCTTAAAAACACGTTAATTCAGTTAAAAGCTTGGGGTAGTGGCANNTTTTTAGACCTTGGAGAAAACTTCCATTTGATTACAAATTAAAAAACTTGCGATATCCCACCCTTTTCCACTCTTTTATTGAGTTCTCGTAGAAAAATTTGAAATTTGCCAAATATTTATATAATCCCTTTTCCCTTTTTTTGGGTAATGACCTCAAAGAAATCCTATGCATTTTTGTTTCTTGTCTTTTTCCTCTTTCTCCCCCCCTCCTTGAATTTCTTTTTCAATGATGCAGGACCGATCGAAGGGGGATCTAAAGAATGCACCACCCTAGTTCTGCTTCCAGATTCAACAGCCGATGGCAATATTATAATTGGAAAGAACAGGGATCTAAACGAAAGCGCTTGCCAGCATGTTGTAATTCAAGAAAGGGAAAATCATCCTCTAGGTTCAACCATAAAATGCAGGTGGGAAGAAATTCCGCAGGCCAAGCAAACTTACAGATGGATTGGTAGCAAGACCTGGGATTCCTGGGGGATAGGTATGGGAGTAAACGAGTATTCAGTTGCAATTGCAATAAACGACGCATCAACCAACATCAGGGAGAAAAGCCAATCCGAGCGAGGTCTTGGAGGAGACGAAATAGCAAGACTGGTTCTGGAAAGGTGTAGAAATGCTGAGGGCGGTGTTGGGCTTATCGGGAGGTTGGTGGATAGCTATGGACACGATGAAGATTCAGTTGGTCAAATCTATGTGCTCGCTGACCCCACAGAAGCCTGGATAGTGGAAGGAACCACCTCCCATTGGGTTGCAGAGAGAGTTGAACAAGAAGTGGAGGCAAGAGCAAACCAGTTTCAAATCGGGGGAGAATGGGATTTAGGAAGCAACGATATAGCTGAGTACGCAACCGATCATGCTTGGGCCGATCCTCATGCGGATTTTTCTTTTGCTGAAGCCTATACAGAAAATTGGCCTCTGAATCACTCAAAGAATAGGTACGAGAGAGCTATCCAGCTGTTAGAGCAAGACAGAGGAAAGCTGGTCGTGGAGGATCTAATGCAAGTTTTCAGAGATCACTACGAAGGAACTGAGCACTATGAGTTCCCTCCCCACTATTTCAGTTCCTACCTGAACCGATCCATCTGTGTCAATTATACTGCTTCATCTTGGATAATTGAGCTGAGAAAAGATTATCCAAAGGGCATAGCAGCTCAAATATGGATATGCCTTTCCTCCCCCTGTACTTCTGTCTACACTCCTTTCTATCTGTGCAGCCGAATCCCCAAGGAACTCTCCCAAGGAGATGACATTTATTCCAGCGAGTCAGAATGGTGGAGATACGAGCGGCTTCAGAGATGGGTGGAAGAGGACTACAAGAACCGGGTTGAACTGGTGAGGCATACTTTTTCTGATCTGGAGGACAAAGAGCTCTTGTGGGTCTTAGATGCAGAACAGAAATATCTAGATTTTTACAGATCGGGGGAGGAAGAAAAGGCCGCCAAATTAATCCAGAGTTTCTCATTTTATTGCCTATCAACTGCCGATAAAGAGCTAGTCGACCTGCTCAACAAGGCTCTCTACAAATGAACTGCCGTTTGCTATCCCCCGGGGTTTTCCCCCCCTCCATGCTCGAACTTGCTGAAATTGCTTAGATTTCTCTTTTTGATACTCCGCAAACTTTTATTGAGTTCGAGATCACCTGTCAGCGATCTAGTTGTATCTGCTGTATCTCAGCTGCTGTTCCATGTAAGATTCGTTCGAGTCTATGGAGACGTCCACCACCCTCCCATTTTCATGCGTCGGCACCAACCAGGGCATCACGACGACAGAGTACTTTGGAATCTCTATGTTTGAATACCTTTCTATTACCTCGTCTCTGAGATCTTCATCGAGGTATTTTCCATAAGTTTCAACCAAATGCTTTGCTCCCTCGTAGCTTCCTTCTGATTTGACTGCCTGAACTTCTGCCAGCAGTTCTCCCAAAGCCTCTCTCATCCTGACCGGATCCTTGACCACGTAATAGTGTTTTCCGTCGATCTGTTTTACTTCCACTTCTCCCTTGCTTATGAGATACTGGACTATCAAATGAGTTGCCTGATTGTGGGCCTCTCCAATCACGTTGCCGGTCTCGAATCTTCTCAGTTGCTGAAGATCACTCCGGGCATAATCCCTGTAGTATGCCCATGCCGCATCCTTGCTCGGCAACAGGCCAAGCTCGATCGTCTTGTCATCCGGCAGGAAATAGAGTGCAACCAGCTCAGCTCTTGTTTCTTCCAGGGTGTTGTAGTACCCTTTTATGTAAAACGAGGGATCTTTAGCCAGACTTTCACTTGCCTTGCCCGATCCATGACCTATAATCTCATGAAAGTTGAGCGCGACCCAGTCTGCCTGGCTGACCCACTTGGACGCAGCTTCCCACTCATCAGGCAGGGCAAACTCTTCCAAAACCTGTACTCCGTAGGCATCCTGCTTTCCTCTGTCCAAATCCTCAACGACGTTGTCCAGAGCTATCGATTTGCTCCCATACTCCTCCCTGATTTTCTGTGAGTTTGGCAGGTTTATGCCGATAACACAACAAGTTGCCGCATCTCCTATCTCACTCACCACAGAGACTGACTTGGCCACGGGTTTTTCCTTCCAAACCTTTTTGTAGTCTGATTTCCAAGGCATCGAATCCTCATAATACTGCACCTCATCGATTATCTTTTGGACAGTCTCGGTTTTCTCTTTGTTTATGAAGTTTACCAAACCTTCCCAGCTTCCCTTCAATCCCAGAGGATCTTGATACACTTCTATGAATCCGTTTATAAAGTCGACTTCTGGGTTTGTTTGGACCCATGCAATGTTGAATTTCTCAAAGTCTACAAGATCTCCACTTCTATAATACTCTATCAGCAGATCCAGGCATTCTGCCTGATTCTCAGGGCAGTACGGCTTTGCCTTCTCAAGATAATAGATTATCTGTTCTATCTCCTCCGAATACAGACCACCCACCTTGTAAACCTGCTCTTCCAATCTAAACCATTTCCTCGCCACTCTCGAGTTTAAAGGATTCTTTCCTTTGCCGCTATCGTAAAACCTCACCACCTTGTTTTCAGTAACACCTCTGTCATAAAAATTAGCGGCACTCTCTTTGACTATGTCCTCCGCCTCTTGATTTTTGAGATAAGCATCAAAGCCGGGATCAAACATTGCCTTTCTCACTCCATCCAAGAGTTCGTCCAGGGCTTCTCCTTCTTTTAATTCAAACCCCGCTCCATCATTTTCATTGGCTCTGTGCGCAGCCCGCACAAGCTCATCGTAGGTGAATTCTGGCAGGAACTTTTTAAAAGTTCTCTGATCGTAGTTTGAAGAGGAGTCCCAAACTCTGTATGCGTAGTGTTTTATCTCCTGGAGGAGTCCTTCTTCGATACCCTCAGGCGCGGACAGAACACCCTCCAACACCCTGCGTATGTCCAGGCCCTGGCTGTGCATCTGATGGTAAAAGATGTCTCTGCCAGCTATTGCAGCTTGAGTCAGCCAGTAAGCAAGCAATTGATCCTCGATTGACAGGTCTTCGAAACCGTCAGCATAGATTCTGTACACCGCTAGATTGCCAACCTGCTCAACCAAATACTCCCGTTCTTCTTCAATTGCTGTTTTCGGTTTCGTTATTTCTTCAGGTGTTGGGGCGACACATCCCGCAAAAAGTAAGGATATCATCAAAATGGCCCCTAGCCAAATGAGTGGCTTATCTTTTGTCATGGGGTTTTTTAACAATTACAGGTTTTTAAAATTTGTTCTTCACCAGGGCGCATAATCACTCGGTTGTGATTCTAAAACGTAATCTAATGAAAAACCAAAACACGTCTTTTCGCCTTTTTTCATCCTGTTTTTCTGGGGCACAAAAAGAACTTTTTGGTGGGCACAGGGGTGGAAAATCAATCTTTGTCCTCGGAACCGCACCCAACTCATCACCCCTCGCATTAAAGCAGGTTGAGAGCCGTGCACAACCGGCTCTCCTAACCTCCAACACCCCGTGTTGGTCTGTTCAGTGTTTTGAATAGCCCTTGAACGAAACCTTAGATCAGGTGCAGTCCGTTGCGTTCCAGCTCAGGTTTTTCCCAGGAATATTCGGGTACATATATCCTGAGGCCTGGATCTCCAAAGTAAACAATGTTTTCGCAGATGTCCCACCACCATCCTCCGGTTAGATACGATATCCCCACCTCACCGATTGCTCTTTCGTATGCAGATCCGATGTCTTCGCCCAGAGCCAGGGATCTGGAAATCATGTTAAAGGCATGGGCACAATACCACGAGGTTGTCCAGGGATCTATTATCTGGAATGAGGACCCGTGCCTTATCATGGTAAGGTGCATATACGTGTTTGCGATCAAACACGAACCCGCCACAACTCCTGTTGAGTGGATGTTGTCCAATCTTCTATCAAAATCCTTGCCACTCACCAGATCAGTTTCCGGGGTCTGGCCCCAGATGCAGATTACCACACCATCCGCTCCAGGGTTGACATCCAACCCCGTCAGTTTACTCATTGCTAAGGTGTCGGGATTCGCGGTGGATCCCTGGTACTCATAGGCTCTCCAGGGATTTCTTTCTTCATTTGACAAACTCCAGGAACCAACGATCCCATGATCTCTGTGCCCACCATGCATTATCTCAAACCACATCAACGTTCCCCTGTTTAGATTCTCTGCAGTTGTTCTAAAATTGGTCGAAAAACAAGATGAGTAGCCGGCTCTCTCCAAGTATTTTGGGATAGTTTCAGAGCATGTCATGTCTGCCAGATACCGTCCCTTTCTGCTTATCCCCTCATCGATGGGATTGCCTGTTTTCGACCAGTAGGGAGTCAGTCCGGAGGTGGTTGAATACCTCAACCCCCAGTATTCGCTGGCTATTTTATTGAACTCATGTTCGTAACAGACCCATGTATTGAGAACAGGATACTGATATACTTCTTC
>DUKC01000028.1:591-3785 GCA_013329495.1 Thermoplasmata archaeon | reverse complement strand
CCACGGAGGAACGACTCATTATTTCATTTGCTACGGACCAGGCCTAATCTCGGGATATTGTTCAAACTTACCTGACTCATTAGTGTACATGACCTCATGCGATGGTACCCATAATCCCACCATGGCAGATGCATACCTTGGTGCAGGGGCAAAGGCGTATGTAGGCTGGAATAAGCCTGTAACCGTAAACCATGGAAACAAGTGGGCTGTGGAGGATTTCGATATGTTCTGTGCAAAGGGTTACTCTGTTCAGCAAGTTGTAGATAATACACCAAGGGACGGCTGGCCTTACAGAGCTAAACTAACATACTATGGAGACGGGAGTTTAACACTTACCTAATCCTTTTTTTTATTTTTTTATTGTTAAATCAAATTATTTTCACAATCATGCAAGTTTTTAAGTTATGATGCTTACTGGGCGGCATACCAAATTTTTTTGCCCAGAAACTTAAATCCCCATTGCAATTCTTAGAGTGTCCCTTATTCCTGGACCGAGACCGATCATAAATATTACCAACTTCAGCAATCTAGCTGGGTCGGTATAAGATTCAGATTCTCTGCTCAGCATATCTATAAAATAGAGCAAAACCAGAACTAAGATCAGCTTAATGGGCAGCATCACAAATGTTGCTGGATAAGATAGACCCAATTTTTCTGCTTGAGTGATGAGAATGCGTGGCAACCAGTGCTTTTCTATATAACTAAAGCGGTCGATTCCTATCGAAGTGGCTGTCGCGTCCATCAGTTGTGCAAAAATTACTGAGAGGTTTATAGGATTGCAAAAGAAGCTTGCGTTACCATATCTTTTTCTTAAATAACGAGCGATAAGATAGGTGAGTCCGGTTATAACAACCGCCAATCCAACCACGATCAAGAGAATTGAAGGTCGAAGGTCTTTACTGACGCTTATCCACTCATTTCCAAGCATCCAGTGAGCTATAAAATAAGAGCAGAAGCAGACCGTAATTAATCCGCCAACACTACTTATTAGCACTGGGTCTAGCTTCTTTTTGTATCTATAGTGAACTGAATAGATCACAAAAGGTATTAAGCTAGCAAGCAGAAACACCATGGGTGAAGGAATGAATTTTATGCTTGTCGGTCCTGAGAGATAAAACGCGAGATATGTGAGGTTCAGAGCCAGCAGAACAATAACACTGTACATTGCTGGCAGCCACTTTTGCTTTTTTGATGAGCGTTTAATCAAAAATGCAAACAAGATTGACATAACCCATATCAACACGATTAATACGTCAATTACTGGGGTTATAAACAAATAGCTGAGAGGCTCGGAAAAAAGATTAGCATCTTCCAAGACTCTCATTGCGGCGGCGCTAATCATGTAGATTCCTGCGATAGCAAAAAATTTTAGATCAATGTACTTTAAGAGGTATGGGAAGTACCTGTCTATCAAGTACAGGACAAATATTAGAAGGGATATCCATGCTATGGTATTTGCAGCGTTGTATCCAAGATCTTCGGTAAAGGGTATAACAAAATATTCACGGAAAAAATCTGTTAATTCTGCAGGGTACAGAGATAAGATTGCAAGAAAGGATAGAATAACCACTGCGGTTATTATCCATTTGCTGTGCTTTTTTAAGTTCTTATCTCCTCCCTTATTCTCGCTCATCTTAAACCTTAAATATGAGGACTATATAAAAGTTATAGGGTTTGATATGGCAAAAGAGGAATTTGACAAGTCGAAGACTATGATCTTTCCTAGAGAGGTGGCCATCGGCCATGAGGTTCTGGAAAAAACAGCCGAGCTTTGCGACAGGCTTCCGGTTGGTAATCACCCACTTGTGATCTATGACCCAATTACAAAAAAAATTGCGGGTGACAAGGCTATTGAGATTCTTGATAGTAATGGCTATGAAGTCAGCAGATTTCAGTGTGAAAGAGGAGCAGTTATGTATGAAGTAAAGAGAGCTATTAGCTATGCTAAAGAATGCAACTCTGATTTTTTAATGGGTGTCGGAGGAGGTTCTGTAATAGATGTTGGAAAGCTTGCAGCTTCCCGATCTAATCTGCCTTATATTTCCGTTCCGACTTCAGCTTCTCACGACGGAATCGCCTCTCCAAGAGCGTCTATAAAGGATAAGCAAGGCTCAAAAATACTTCAACTTTCAAACGAATCGGAAACACCTCTAGCGGTCTTGGCTGATACTTCGGTGATATATAAAGCTCCGTATCGAATGTTGGCATCAGGATGCGGGGATTCCATATCCAATTTAACCGCGGTAAAAGATTGGGAATTGGGTAAAAAGTTGAAGAACGAATACCTGAGCTCTTATGCGGTAGCCCTTGCTAAAACAGCCGCAATACTCATAATAGAAGGAGCGGATTTTATCCGTCCCGGACTTGAAGAATCTGCATGGATAGTAACGAAAGCCTTGATTGTTTCAGGAGTTTCTATGAGTGTTGCAAGAAGCTCAAGGCCAGCATCTGGAGCTGAACACATGTTTTCTCATATGCTAGATCGACTCGTTCCAGGAAAAGCACTGCATGGTGAACAGTGTGGGATAGGTGCAATAATGATGATGTATCTTCATGGAGGAGACTGGAAGATGATTCGAGACACTCTGCGCAAGATCGGAGCACCAACGACAGCGAAAGAGATAGGAATACCGAAACGAACCATCGTTGAAGCACTGATGCATGCGCACGAGGTCAGACCAGAACGCTACACAATTCTCGGAAATCGAGGGCTGACCAAAGAGGCTGCAGAAAATTTGGCAACAGCTACGGGGGTAATCTAATCTCTTAAAAAAACCACGTGCCCATCTCATCCAACCCAAAGGTTTAAATAGGATTCGTATATATAGCTATGCCATAATCGTGCAAAACCGTGAGGTTGATGCGATTAGAGACATGGGCAAAGAGGAGGTGAATTGAGTATGGGTAGTGAAGTAACCGAGGTAACAAGCGAGACCTTAGACCGGTTTGTAAAAAGCAAAAAGCTAGCATTAATCGACTGCTGGGCCGAATGGTGCATGCCATGCAGACGGTTATCGCCTATCCTAGCCAAATTGGCAACTGAAATGGGAGATCAAGTGGCTTTTGGCAAGCTAGATGTTGATGATAACCAGAAAGTCGCAAGAAACTTCGGGATAATGGGGATACCTGCCATGCTTATCTTTAACAATGGCAATCTGGTTGACAAGATAGTCGGCGTAAAATCCAAGAGATAC
>DUKC01000028.1:0-524 GCA_013329495.1 Thermoplasmata archaeon | reverse complement strand
TAAAAGATTTCAGTTTTAACAAAAGCGTTATCTCTCATCAAATTTTTTAAGGCTTTCTTTCATTGAGCTATACCACTCTTCGATGCGATCCTCTATCTTTTTCTTTACCACATTTAATGGAGCTGCCGAATATAAATGGAAATATCCTCCGCCGTGCTTAGATGTTTTTGTCGTTTTATAACAAACCCCACAACTAACCAGTTTTTGCAGAGCTCGGTATACAGCTGTTCTCTCTCTGTTCATTTGATCTGCAAGCTTGTCGACCCGAGATTCACCAACCTTTGTTAGAGCAAGATAAACCTCTACCTCAAAGTCATTTAAACTGAACACACACAGCAACAATTCCTGATAGTTCTTCATTCCCTTAAACATATTTGGGCTTAAGCTTGAGCTGGTCATCCAAATAACCTATGTTAGATATAATGAATTTATTATATATCTTTTGTCCCCCTTTATTTTCTGTGAAAAAAAGAAGAAGAATTTTGTTGACGGACATAAAGAAATGTAAAGTAAACTTCTTAACT
>DUKC01000024.1 GCA_013329495.1 Thermoplasmata archaeon | reverse complement strand
GTAATAATGTCTTTGTTGGTTGCACCAGGTGTTTTTGGATTAAATGAGGACAACATTAATACAGAGTATACCGGGGATTGCACCTCAATGTTGGTGGGAAAAAATGCTACCGTGGATGGATCTGTGCTAAACAGTTATTCCTGTGATGGCGCAATTTTTTGTTTGGTTAACTTTATTCCGGGAGCAACACATGAAGAAGGAGAGAGGATCCCCATTTATACATGGGGTGGAGAAAAAATTGGTGAAGTGCCCCAGGTGAAAGAGACTTATAGCTGTTGGACTCCCTTAGATGGTGCGTTATTTTCTGGCGGAATAAACGAATATCAGGTTTCCATAGGAGAGACCACCACTGGTGGTCGGGAAGATCTCGTTTGTGAAAACGCTTCACTCAACTATCCAAATCTGATGCTACTTGGCTTACAGAGAGCTAAAACTGCAAGAGAAAGTGTCGAAGTCATGGGTGATCTGATTAAAGAGTATGGGTTCTACGATGTGGGAGAATGCATCACCATAGCTGATCCAGATGAAGCCTGGGCATTTGAGTGCTTTGGTCCAGGAGCGGAATGGACCTTGGAGAGTGGAAAACCCGGTGCAGTGTGGGCAGCCCAAAGAATTCCGGATGACGAATTTTTCATCTCTGCCAATAGGGCAAGAATAGGTGAAATAGATCTAAATAACAGTGAATATTTTATGGCTTCCCCAAATGTGTTCTCACTTGCAGAGGAGATGGGGTGGTACAATAGTAGTAATGGTGAGCCATTCGTATTTTATGAAGTTTATGGCCCAAAAGTGAATTTTTATAATACAAGAAGAGAGTGGAGAGGATTAAGTATTGTTGCTCCCTCTCTCAGTCTCGATCCAGATGCGGAAAGATTCCCCTTTTCAATTAAACCCGACAAAAAGATATCGGTACAGGACATAATGGCCATCCACAGGGACACCTATGAAGGAACCAAATTTGACATAACAGAAAATCCCGCTTTTTATGTGACAGATGAAAACGGCAATAAAGTGAAAAGTCCAATTGCAACTCCATACGGTACAAAACATCATGGCCTTGAAAGCGAATTGTGGGATCTGCTTGGTATAAAAAGTGAGAGATGCATCTCTCAAGCCAGAGTGGGTTTCAGTTTTGTAAACCAGTTGAGAGACTGGTTACCCGACGATATCGGCGGGATCATGTGGTATGGTAATGATTGTCCCGAAACCACCTGCTACATACCCATTTACGCTGGAGCCACTTCCATTTCTGAAGAATGGACCAGATGCAACCCAAAGAGGGTAGACAGAGGATCTGCATGGTGGGCCTTTAATCTTGTGAACAATCTGGCTTTTCAGTCAAAATATCAATTAGCAATAGAAGACATACGAGCGGTCAGGGATCCTTTAGAATCGGACATATTCCTTCACCAACATGGTATTGAAAGCGTCGCTTTAAGTTTGTATAGAAAAGATCCAGCCGCTGCTCAGGAGTTTTTGACAAAACATGTACACTCCGCCGCAGATAAGGTTCTGGATGCCTACTGGGATCTGAGTGATCTATTGCTTTACAAATACTATGCCAATTAGAAAGCGATAATAAATTTAAAAACGATATAGCAGTGCAATTGTTCATCCGTATAAACTTAGAATCCTGTCTCATCCACCCTCCAGTTTGCTCATGTGCTTACTTATCTTATATACCTCATCTGAAGCAAGATCAAAGAGTGCTGCAATCGGATAGTAACTGTTGGTTTAGTTGATCATAACCTCGTTCATCCGAGAGAAGTTTTTGCAGATGTGATAACAGATCGGGCAGCATCTGTAATTCTTGTGCATAATCATCCGTCTGGCACTCTGGATTTCAGCAATCAGGATCTTATCATGACAAAAAACTTGTTGAGGCTGGCTCAATCCTGGGCATCAATGTATTGGATCACCTCATTCTATCGAAAAAAAGGACATTTGAGCATGAAAGAAAAGGGATTGCTATAAAAAGATAGTTTTGTGTCTACATCCCTATGACTCTGCGGAAACCCTCGTTTGTCCATATCCACGAAAAATATTGAAAGTGCTCAGGGGGGAGTCGAACCTATGTTCAGAGCACCGGAGAACTTACTACTTGAAGTTTAACTCCCCTCCATGTCCATATGTGCTATAGCCAGGGGTGGGACTGGAGATACTGAACAAAATTCTCAAATCAAATCTTGTGATAGACCACTTCATGGCTAAGAACTCGAATGCAGTGCTCATCCAGATCTTTACCACTTTGATAGCCTATCTGCTTATGGCACTATTTCAGATCTTCCGTAATTCTTTCCTGTCGGTGCTCAGCATCAAGCGGTTGGTAAAGTATTACGGACATCTACCATTCAAGAAAGTGGCCAAGATCTATCCAATGCTTTCTGGATAGCAATTGGAGATCCCGGCTGATGCCTTTACCTTTAGCTTCAGTGTGAGCTTTCCACTTCCAGATGTCTTACGTGTTATTCGCCCCTTTCAACCCTATAGGAGAGCACTTTTCTCTCGTTCTGTCGACCATATTTGGGAATTTTTGCATCAAATCTTGGGTGCTTATTGGAGAGGAGACGCAGATAACTACTTATATTCAAAATACGATAGATCCTACAGGAGTGTATGTGAATAAAATGTATATTCGATATGCCGAGGGGAGACATGAAGAATCTATGGGTAACGAACTTGTATTGAAACTGCTCTTAAAATAAGAGTGTTCCCATGAGATTGTACCGACTGTGTGATGAGTGGGGAGAAAAGTATTTTGCAACCTCAGAAGGTACTAGTAGAATACGTTCAAAGGTGTCACCCCATGCACCTTCCACGTGTTGTCTTATTAACGGGCACGAATCCTGTAAGACTGAACAGACGTTTTTTAGAAAAGCAGCGGTTGGAAAGCGAGGAAAGAATGGGATATACCTTAGAAGGCGGATTGATGCAGAAACAAACATAACGAGGGCAACCAAATGAATCAGTTTAGGCGTAGACTCACCTTACCTATTGGATGTTCGATCCTGTCTCGGCTTTCTTTCAGCATGTTAATCATGGTTCTACTACCCTTGTATACAAAAGAGCACGGGATAAGCGACCAGTTCTATGGTTACGCGTTCGCTATACAAAGCGCTTCATTCGTGGTTTCATCCATATCTGGTGGTCATCTGTCAGATATACTCGGCAGAAAACCGCTGATAATCATAGGCTGGCTGATCGCGGTTATCTCGCCAATTCTATTGCAATCCGGTTTTCTCTTTCTTTCCATGGCGTTTCTGGGGCTGGGCTCGGGACTGAATTGGAGTGCATTTGATGCCTACATCGCTGATTCGACGGAATCGAGCAAACTATCTACGAGTTACGGGTTGATTCGCGGCATTCCGCAACTCATCGCTGCAATCGGACCGTTTCTAGCAGGTTATATCGTGGCGAGGGCTGCCACTTGCTCCCAAGGGTTAACACTCGCGCTCTGGATCACAGCGGGGATAATGGGGTTGACCGTATTGCTCGCTTTGTTTCTCCGCGAGACAAAACGAATGGCTGATAAGAAAAACAAAAAAATTCAATTTACCACAGAAGAGAAAAGCATTATTATCGACTACAGTATCGTAGCATCAGTTGTAGGTCTAGGTGCTGGACTCACGATCCCATACTACGCTATTTATTATCTCGAAAGATTTGGCGTAGATCCCACGCAACTCGGCACAATTCAAACACTTTGTTGTCTATTCATGGCTATTGCTTTTTTGTTCGCTGGGTATCTCGGGGATAAAGTCGATAAACTCAAAATTTGGAGACTATGCTATCTAGTTGCTATTCCTGCCGCGTTTGGAATAATAACGGCAAATGCTTTAGCCCTATCGACGTCGTTTTACGTGGGAAGGATGGCCATCGCAAATATGGCTTGGCCATGTTGGACTGCTTATCTCATGACCAAAATCAATCCGAGGATAAGAGGTAAGGCTTTAGGCATTACGTGGGCTGTCGACGGTGTATCGAGGATGATCGGAAGAGCTGTAGGGGGTCACGTGTTTGGGCTGATAGGTGGCTGGATATTTCCAACCGCCGCAATCATGTATTGGCTAGTCGCTGTTTATGCTGTTTGGCATTTGAAACAACCCAAATCTTCCTGTGACATGCTCCCCCCGCCGGCTTCTAAATGAGCCACTAGAGACGCATTCAAGACGCCTCTGTCAATTTCGGAAGAGCGATGCATGGGTCTTGACTTGTTGCGGGTAAGGAGAAAATCAACGACAACGTTGAGGGCTTACGATAAAAGCCAGAGAAATAGTCTAATTTTATGTGTTTCAGAAATCATCTAACGTTTTTGCCATTTCCTTCAAATAAGAGGTTTCGGTAGTGTCCGCCGAGAGCTGAAAAGTTTTATATCCTGGAGCGTTATATCTTTTTTTAGGGATGGCGATGTGCTCAAATATAGATGTATCCAGATATTGGTGCCCGAATAGGGAGTGCCCCGATTACGGAGAGAAAGGAAGGAGGAACATAGTCCTGAAGGAGAAATACGGAAAGGAAGAGCGGTGGCTTTTGAAATGTAAAACCTGTGGTCACTGCTTCAGTGAGACCAGAGATACGATCTTCTTTGGCCTTATGACCCCCAGGGAAGAGGTCTTAAGAACCCTGGCGATGATCCCTGAGAAAGGAAGCATCAGAGGAACAGCCAGGGCTACTGGACACGACAAGAACGCGATATGTCGCTGGCTCAAAATAGCGGGGGAACACTGTAAAGAAGTCACAGACTACTTCCTGAAGGATCTCTAACTGACAAGAGTTCAGATAGATGAGATCTGGTCCTATATAAAAAAAGGAAAAGAACGTGACGGATGAGGATCTTAATGTTAGCCTTTTTGCAAGCATTTGAGAATATTTTCTCAACTGCCCGTGTTGTTATGCGCCCCTCTCTGTCTTGACTTGGGAATAACCACTTCGATTGACTGTATTCCTTTAGATATCCAAGTACTTTAAGGGCAAGCTGGTACCAGAGATTGCGCGAGAGTGTAATCATTCAATTGACGCCTGTGACAGGTATATCACCAATGCTGAACAGGTAAAGGCAGCACTGGATCATGGAATATCTGAAGAAGATATACCTTTTGTAACCGGTTTAAGCCATAGGTTGGCAAAGGAATACCTTAATCTGATCCAAGAAGTGGGGCAAAGTGCTATTAAAGAGTAGAGGAATAATATGCTATGCTCAGCAGGAGGTTCAATTGAGGAGAGATGGAGGACATTTGACCTTATTTAAAGTTTCCAAAGCCACATCTGAAAGTATCGTATCCTGTCCTTTCTCCCTTTTGCAGCCTTAACGTGAATAAGCTTCCTTTAAGTATCGATATCTTCTGGCTTTAACTTCACAAATTGCAAGAAGTAAATGACCGGTTCTTTTTGAGCATACCAAAGAATATGTGAAATGGAAAAAATGGATCAAAGGGGAAGAGCTGGTTATAGGGTTCAATGAAAGGGGTAATCTGGAGATTCAAGAAATTAAGCGATAAACTAAATCTACTGTGCTACATGAAGATATTCCTCAAAAAGTTTCATCTTTGTCCCCTTCTGATGATTTCTAAATATGAATGGGAAACTCACATATTTTAAGCTATCTTATAAAAAGCCCATCTAAACTATAGCAACCATTAACG
>DUKC01000031.1 GCA_013329495.1 Thermoplasmata archaeon | reverse complement strand
GCAAAGTTTTCAGCTCCATCCTCTTTTGTTATGAGCCACCTCATTCTTGTGTTTTTGTATCCCTCTTCTTTAACTGCCTCATTTTTCACATCCTTATAATTTACATGTTTCATTTTGTTCTCCATGATGCACCCTCCTCAATTAAATTCTATTTCACTTATATCTTGCCGATAAAAGAATTTTGCGGTGGGAAACCTTTTATTGTGAGCGCCAAAATTTTTCTGGGTCATTCAATTAATTTCTTTCTATCATTTTGATTTTTATCTTAGATCAAACGCCAGCTCAACCGCCTCTTTTGCTGATTGAGCAATGAGGGGTTTTCGTTTAAGCCCCTTTAGAAGCTCTTTCTTGCTTAAAATATCGGCCCAGCCTCCACTACCTTTTAAAACAATTGTTGGTTTGCCCAGATCCAACGCGAGGGAGAGCTCATTTAAGGTACCCCATCTGCCTGCGATACCAATCACTGCATCTGAACTGCTTATGAGCACGTAATTCCTATAGTAGCTAAGATGCGTAGGAATAGCAATGTCAATAAATCTATTCGCTTCTTCTTTCGAGCCAGGTAAAATTCCTATGGTTGAGCCACCCGCCTTTTTTGCTCCTTTAGCGGCCGCCTCCATGATTCCTGCTCTGCCCCCACAGATTAAAACTCCTCCTTTTTTGGCGATCCAGTGTCCTACCTCTTCGGCGCTTCTTAGGGCAAACTCAGTGAGATTCTCATCAGTTCCATTGCTACCTGATACGGCTATTAATTTTTTCATTATTTTGTTCCTATCCTTACTCCTTTCGATAGGATCTTTTTAGTTCAATTGGATGAAGTATGGAACTATACTCCTTGGGAGTTAGCGATAAACCCGGATCTATTAAAATCTTTGTGTCTCTAGCTTGAGCAGACAAGTTTATCCTCCCATCTCCAAATGGATCAAATGCCAAAGATAACGTTCTCATCTTCTAACAAATTTTTTTGGCACGAGATATGTTTTTCCTCTATAATATGTCCTAAGCAATTCTGGTCCTATCATAGAATTTACGGTTCCACTCCCCTCTTCGGCAAATCTTTTTTCAATCTCTTTGGCTTGCTCTTCTCGAAGTGGATGTCTCAAGCATATCTCCAAAATTGCGGACCTAGCGTTTGAAAATTCTTCAATTCCGAATTCTCCTTTTTCATAGTTGGTAATAGACTGGGCCTTACCTAACAATTCTTGAGCTCTTAAAATCCTGTCAGTGCTTGGAGGCTGAACCCAGGATTCTGCAGGGGGTCTTATTGGAATGTTTACATATGCTCTATCATACCTAATAAGTTCAATATTTTTTCTAATATCCTTTAATGCTTCTTCAGAATCATTTACATCTCTCACCAGCATTAACTCTATCCACACCTTGCCTTTATATTCTGAGCTAAAGTCGATCATCCCCCCCAACATCTGTTCATACTTAATCTTCTTGTGAGGTCTGTTTATTTTCTTAAAGACCTCTTCACTTCCAGCATCCAGACTAGGCAAGACCACATCCGCTTCCATCAGATCCTGCCTTACCTCTTCCATCCAAAGAAGGGAGCCATTGGTTATAACTGCTGTTGGAATTTTCCACCTTTGCTTGGTTTCGTGAATTAGCCAGCCAAGGTCTTTGCATAAAGCGGGTTCTCCATCTCCAACAAACGTTATATAATCCGGGTCTGATTTTTTGACTACTTTTTCTATATCCCCCAGTATATCCCACTTTGGGAAAAAGCTCTCTCTTTTTATTTGCAACTTGCTAGTCCTGCCAAGTTGGCAATACACACACGTGTATGAACAAGTTTTTGGGGGTATTGGACTTACTCCCAAAGAATTTCCTAACCTTCTAGAAGGTACTGGCCCGTATGCATGCATTCATTTCCTCCGTAAATAGTATACAATTATAGTGGGAACCATATATTTTTAAGTTTTCGTTCGGCACAACTTGTTTCTACTTGGTGCATGAATTTCAGCATAAGTGTCCCACAACCTCTGAACTCGCAACCTTAGTTTTTCAGAATTCAAATGTGAATCCCACCTTACCTAATAAATATTTGACAGTTTCCCCAGTTTTTTGTCTTGCCCTTTTTATGTCCCAATCTTAACCGACTTAAAATCTTTCAATAATACTTCCTTTATTTGAGGGTTATAGGTGGCAGTTGCTGGGTGATACAAAGGTATTAATCTTTTGATGCCCATGAGATCTCTTACCTTGAAAACTTTTCCGTGAACTTCACTTATTTTTCTCTGTTTTAAGTCGAACTTCTCGAAGATATAGCTCAGTGCAAATTTTCCCAGTAAAACAATGGTTTGTGGTTGAATCAGTTGCAATTGCTCGTCTAAATAACTTGAACAGGCTTCTATCTCATCTGGCAGGGGGTTCCTGTTGTCAGGAGGTCTGCACTTCACGACATTAGTTATGAATATGTCCTCTCTTTGGAGTCCAACAGATTCCAATAACTCATCCAATACCTTGCCTGCTCTTCCAACGAATGGTTTGCCCTGCTGATCTTCGAAATAACCCGGAGCCTCTCCAATAAACATTAGCCTACTGCCAAAATTTCCCTCCCCAAAAACTGGATGATTTCTTCTTTTCCATAACTCACATTTTTTGCAACTTCCAACCTTTCCTTTTAGTGTTAATAATTCCTTTTCTTTACTTTCCATTCTCTCCAATTAACGAGGATTTTGTTAATAACATTTTCGGAATTGCATCGGTTAGAAAAATTATATTTTTTCTAACATACTTTTCCTAAATACAGATTACCTTTCCAACACCATTTGCAATAAAATCAGCTCCGTATTCTTCTTTAAACAACTCTCTTGTTCTATCCCCAGAGCAATGAGAAGGGGCTACTTTTTCTACGCCGAGCTCTCTGAAGTCTTTTATTATCCCTCTTAATTCGGGATCGCTAGCACCAGAAAGATGAAAACCACCTAAAACAAGAAATATCTCTTCGTGGTGCAATTTTTTTACTTTCTTGAGAATAGTGACAATTCCTGGGTGAGAACAACCTGTTATAACTACCAAACCTTTTTCTGTCTTTACTATCAGGGACTGCTCTTTTATCCAGACTCCAAGCTCTCCAGTTGAATAAATTCCCTCAGATATTTGTGTCGGGGAGCTGACTTCTATGACTTTCGCTCCGTAAGATATTACTTTTTGTTTAAAGCTAGCCGGAAACGATCGGGGCAAATACACTGTGACTTTGGGATTCACCTCTAATAAACCCTCTAATCCCCCCACATGATCGCCGTGAATATGCGACAATACCACCAGGTCTATTTCCTTTGGATCTATATGAAGCTTTTCCAGATTAGACAGCAAAATTTTGGAGTCTCCGCCGACATCAAACAAGACGCTTGCATTACCTATCTTTACCAAGCAAGAAAAACCCCATGATGTTTTTAATTCTGGATTAGAACCATAGTTGTCATAAGCCGTGATCAAGGTTACATTTTC
>DUKC01000131.1 GCA_013329495.1 Thermoplasmata archaeon | reverse complement strand
AGTTAAGAAGTTTACTTTACAGAAAGAAAAAGGATAAATATGCAATAGTTTAATTAAGTTATAAAAACGCATCAAGAAGGAAGATTATGGAATGCGAACTTTGCGGCAAAAAGGAACCCTCTTTGAAGCATGTCTTAATTGAGGACACATCAATGTGGGTGTGTGAGAGTTGTAGCCGCTTTGGAACTCCAATAACTGAAAGAGGCAAAACGGCAAAAATAGGCACCTTAAGCGCACTGGGTCACGATGCTTCTCTCATAGAGGAAGAAGAAGACTTTTTTCCGGGCTGGGGAGAAAAGATAAAGAAAGGGAGAGAACAAAGGAATCTAACGAGAGAAGAATTGGGAGCGAGAGTGGAGGAACCCACAACATCAATTGCCAAATACGAGAATGAGCAACTCTATCCAACCGATAAGGCAGTTGCGGCACTTGAAAAGGAATTAAAAATATCGCTCAAAGAAGAAGTACCCAAAGCAAGCGCAACCTCTAAGGTACAATCAAATATCACTCTCGGAGACGTCCTGACAAAAAAGAAAAAACAGTAGAAATATCTCTTGTAGTGTAGCTCAATAATCCCTCTATCAAGTTAAGAAGATTTGAAATGTGTTCGATGGATGTTTTTGTAGTAGAAACAACCTGAGCAAAACACAAAGCAGGAAGGAAACCATGGGGAGCGAAAATAAGCAAAAAATGTCTCTTTGCATCCTGTCAGCAGTCGATACCTTAAAAAAGGGGAAACTCGTCGTTTATCCAACAGAGACACTCTATGGGTTGGGTGCCGTTGCCTTTGATGAAAGGGCGGTAAAAAAAGTTTTTGAGGCAAAGCAAAGACCGCTCACAGAGCCAATATCAATCGCAGTCAACGGATTAGAGATGGTGAGAAAGGTGGCTAGGGTAAACATGGTCGCTCTTAAGCTCTACGATGCATTCTTGCCGGGCCCTCTCACTTTGATTTTAAAAGCAGAGAAAGGACTGTCTAACCTCCTAGTTAAAGGTGGGAAGCTAGGAGTCAGAGTTCCCTCTCATCCCATTGCCTTAAAGCTTATTACAGGAGTGGGAGCGCCTCTGACCTCAACCTCTGCAAATTTGCATGGCGGCCAAGATCCTATCTCTCTTGACATAGCAAAAATGCAGTTGGGAAATCGTGTCTCTCTCTATATTGAAGGAGGAGTGCTGGGTGGATTGCCCTCTACAGTGGTCGAACTCACTTCCGATAAGCCCAAGGTTTTGCGAGAAAGTATTATAAGCAAAGAGGATGTACTGAGAGTGACCAATAATGGATGAATCAATTCACGAAAAGTATATAGAAGCAGGTAAGATAGCAGGAGAGGTACTGAAATATTGCTGTTCACTGGCAAAGCCAGGTGTTAAACTTTTAGATGTTGCAGAGAAAGGCGAAGAACTCATCAGATCAAAAGGGGCTGGGCTTGCCTTCCCCCTAAACATTGGCATAAACTCCATCGCAGCTCATTATACCCCTTCCCACTCAGACGAAAAAGTTTTTGAGAAAGGTGATTTGGCTAAGATTGATCTCGGTGCTCACCTCGATGGTTAT
Source organism: Thermoplasmata archaeon (assembly GCA_013329495.1). GTDB lineage: Archaea > Thermoplasmatota > E2 > UBA9212 > UBA9212 > UBA9212 > UBA9212 sp9212u. The sequence continues at coordinate 1,674 of DUKC01000131.1, read as the reverse complement.
ATTGCAGATACCGCCAGAACCGTCGAGATCGGAACAAACAAACACTCGAATCTTATAGCCGCGAGCAAAGCAGCTCTTGACAGAGCAATCGACACCGTCAAAGCCGGCGTTGACGTTGCAAAGATAGGGAAAGTCATCGAGGAAGAAATCAAACACCGCAACTTTTCATCGATCAACAATCTTTCCGGGCATAAGATGGAGCGTTACCATCTGCACGTGGGTTTCAACATTCCAAATGTGGCGAGATTTCAGTTTGGAAAGAAGCTAAAAGAGGATTATGTGATTGCGATCGAGCCGTTTGCTACCGATGGCGGAGGACATGTGAAAAACAGCACAGGTGGCAACATCTATCTGCTCGAACATCCTGAATGGGCCAGATACCCCTCAGAAAAAGAGTTTGTTCGTAAAGCAAAAAAAGAGTTCACAGACCTTCCATTTTCTGAGCGCTGGTGCACTTCGTTGATTCCAAAAGAAAGACTCCTATTTCTCTTGAGCACGATGTCAAAAAGGAGAATCCTTCATGCTTACCCTCAGTTGGTAGAAGTGAGAAATGGACTTGTGGCTCAAACAGAACACACAGTTATAGTAACAGAAGATGGTTGCGAGCCCACTACAAGAATCTGACCTTCCTACCTATTGCGTAAAATTGAGGGAAAAACTCCATTGCAATTCCTTCATCCAAGGCTTTTTGGTACTCCCTTTCCCAACTCCTTATCTCCTCTTTTGACAGCCCATTATCCCTCAGGGTCTGCCTGTACTCCTCTCTAGAGGATAGATATCTCTTCTCGTATTGCTTGCAATTCCAAATTTCAAGGTTGCTGATTCCAACTTCTGTTTGCAAGCCGGCTCTGACAAACAGCATCCTCAGTTTTCTTCCAATAAACGGGTCTCCACCTTTCCCTCTGACTGCCTTTCCGGCAAATATGGGGTCTACTTTTTTGTTCTCAGGCCATCGAATCTCCCCCCCAAAATCAGGTTCGAGAGATGCAAACACGTATCCATTTATCCTCGTCACTCTTGCCATTTCCTCGACAACCTTTGCCGGGTCTCTAGCCCACATCAACAACAAATTGCATGTAGTGACATCAAATGCATCTGATTCAAAGGGTATCTGATGGGCATCTCCAATTCTCAATTCAACATTATCAAGATCTGTTAAAACTTCTTTAGCTATCCTGATCATATTTTCTGATGAATCTATCCCCACAACTCTTCCCTTAGTGAGGCACGCAATTTCTTTTAGAACGGCTCCTGTGCCACACCCAACATCTAAAACCGTTCGAGCATGTTTGAGATTTATTTTTTGGTATAACGGGTGTCTTTCAGGCGCCGAGTCTATTGCCTGCCTTTCAAGTTTTTTTATAAAGTAGTCCCTCTTATCCATCTCTACAGTATCTTCTTTCCTTTTTCGTAGCACTCTTTGCAATAAAAGTCAATGTTGGTCGCCAGCACTTCTTTCATGTCTTCCCTTAGGACAAATACCTTGTCCTTTCCGCAACTTGAACAGGAGATAAGAATCCTATCCAAACCCTTCTGAAATCCTTCTTCGCGAACCTTTTTACAGCGTTCTTCAATTCTCTCTTCTTCTTTGCTAGGTAATACCTCTGGTTTTTTCTCTTCCTTTTCTGGAATTACTTTTTCTTCAGGTTTTTTCTTCACTTCTTTCAGCAGCTC
>DUKC01000041.1 GCA_013329495.1 Thermoplasmata archaeon | reverse complement strand
AAATTCTTTCGGAGATACTGTATTCACACATATTTATAAATGTCACTTTTCTATCCTTGTTTAAACCATGAAACAATAAGAATGATTAAACCAATAGTTCCAATAATACCTATCCCAACAATAATAAGATTAATGGAAGTCCAGAAACTTTGTTCTGTTTGCTCAATAACTTCCTTTGCTTCTTCGCTTGTCGTTGATTCTTTTAATACTCCAAATATTGAAGCGGCAACTATAACAATCAAAATTAAAAATATCCAAGTTCTTACATCTTCTATTGCCGATTGAATCATAATTAGATTGAATGTTATTTAATATAAAAATATCACTAAAACGACGCCCTCTCTTATAGAACCTTCTTTTTCAGAAAAAAGAAGCAAAAAATCATTTAGATGATTCTTTAAATGAGCATGATCTGGGGATTGCAAATTGGGACTATAATACCGATGATCCTCCTGACACTTGGAATGAGCTTGGAATATGGAATGGTGTTGGTTGGGATTTCTGGCAGTACTATGAACCTGATGAATGCGAATTAAATTCCGTCCCAGGCATCGATGGAGGTGTAGACATAGATATTTTCATTGGAGATATGTTAGAAATGATAAGTTATATTATTTAACGAACAAATATCTCTGAATAAACATTCAGAATCGGCTTCATCTCGTAATGAATAATTAAGGGATGAAACCTTAAAATTGAATCTACTTTTTTTTCAACATCCCCGCTTTTTTTGAAACTAAAATCATTATCAGTCAGAAGTTATCACCTTCTCTTTTTCCTTTTTATTTTTACGCGAAAAAAACAACGATATTACTTACTTTTTTATACAACTTAAAAAATCATTTCATAATGACTAGAAAACTATCTGAGGAAACAGTACAGAAAATTAGAGAAGATACTATTGAAGGTAAATCCAGATATGAAATAGCAAGTGAGATGGGCTTGTCACCAACTGTGATTTACGCATACACAAAAGACATACCTGGCAAGAGGCAGAGAGAACCCTGTATCCGAGGAAAAACATTAGCCCTCCTAAAAAATCTTCTGAAGAAGGGATATGTGTCAACTGGAAATAACAGAACCTCTCTTCGTTTTCTTCAGAAAATATTCCCTGTTATCAAATGCTCCCAGTTCAAGAATAGATCTATCTATTATTTAGAGGATAAGAACAAGCTCGCTCTTCGGGAGATGATGGAGATGGATAGTTCAAGGATTATTTCTTATCAGGAACTTTCTAGGATGACTCAGGTTTTTAACACTGATATTAAAATTATGCAGAAAAGATTATTCATTGGTAGAAATCGGAAGAGACGAGGCTATAAAATAAAAAGTAGGAAACAGCATCATGAGTCATTTTCTAAGGAGAGACAAACTCTTTTAGATGAATTCCTTGGTAGAATTTTACATTCGGAAGTACTGCTTAAATTTTTCCTTCTCTTCTTCTAGCATTTCGATCCATTTAGTTTTTTTCGGATTCAGTCCAATCTAATGTACGCATAGGTGGCATTTTTATTCCCTTACTCTCTGCCAATCTCTTTAAACTATAGTAAAAGACATTAATTTTTGACTAAATTTATATACCATAAGCTCTATATATTCCCTCATGAGGCAAAAAGAAAGACTATGGGAACTGTACAGGAAAGAAAAAGATGGTGATGTGAGGGAAAGGATCCTGATGGTGATCTGGTCCAAGGAAGGGTGTTCCTCTTATGAAATCGGGGAAAGGCTCAACTGCCCTCATTCAAAGGTTCTTTACTGGGTTAAAAGATTTGAAAATGAGGGATCTGAAGGCTTGGAAACGAGGGGAAGACCAGGAAAACCTTCAAGCCTTACGGATCAGGAGAAAAAGAGGATAAGGGAAAGGCTGGAATCGAGGAACTTCTGGAAGACCAAGTGGGTCACAGAACTAATCCGGAAAGAAAGTGGAGTGACCTACACCGAAAGGCATGCTGTGAGGTTGCTCCAGTCTTGGGGATTCAGAAAAATAATCCCAAGGAAAGAGCACGAGTACCAGGCAAGCGAAGAGGAAAGGGAGGAGTTAAAAAAAGGGCGGCAGATCTTCTGGATTCTCTCCCAAAAGACTGGAATGCAATAACAGAGGATGAGTGCATTTTTGTCTACGATGCCAAGATTCAGAAGGTCTGGGCTCTGAGAGGAAGCAAACCAAGGGTCAGGGTTACCGGATCCTACAAGCGGACACATGTCTTTGGCTCACTTTCACTGGATAAAAAGCAGGTTTTCAGGTAAAGTAAAGAGATCAATGGCAGAGCGTTTATCCAATACCTTTATGGCCTTTCGATGCATGGATGAACTGCTGAAAGTACAGATGAGCTGGCCTGAGAATCTGGTGAGTGTACAAGACGGATGCCTATCATCTTAATGATGGGCGGTTCACAATTTAAAAAATGTAGAAGGTAGGAAAATTAGATAAAGCAGTTAAGTTTTTTTGATAGGAGCCTAATAACAGATTTGGTGCCAATGCTAATCAGAGATTTGCCCCTTGATCAGAGAGTAATAGAAATACTAGAGGGTAGTGGGTTTAGAGAACTCTATCCCCCTCAAGCTGAGGCGATGCCTCTGGCTCTATCGGGGCAGAACTTGGTGGTGTCGATACCGACTGCTTCAGGCAAATCCCTGATTGCCTATTGTGCGATCCTAGATCAGATTTTGAAGGGGGGGAAAGCCCTCTATATTGTCCCTCTACGAGCGTTGGCCAGGGAAAAATTTGACGAGCTCGCTCCGTTCAGGCGACTTGGAATAAAAATAGGAATCGCAACAGGCGATTTTGATAGGAAGGAATCGCATCTGGGAAGAAACCACATCATTATTTGTACATCAGAAAAAGCAGACTCTTTACTCAGGCACAGAACGACCTGGCTGAGCGAGCTTAAGGTGGTTGTTGCCGATGAGGTGCACCTGATCAACGATCCTTCAAGAGGTCCGACGCTTGAAGTAACTCTAACTAGATTCAAGGCGTTAAATCCAGAAGCTCAGATAATCGCTCTTTCGGCTACGATTAAGAATGCAGGTGAGCTGGCAGAGTGGTTAGATGCAAACCTGGTTCAATCCGAGTGGAGGCCCGTTGAGCTAAGGAAGGGGGTTTTTGATGGGTCGACAGTGGATTTCACAGACAACAAATCCATCCCTTTGCCTCAAAGACCGGGAATAGACTCAATTTCTTTCTTGGTCGAGGACACCATAAAACAAGGAGGGCAAGCCCTCGTTTTTGTGAACACAAGGCGTTCTGCAAATGCCCTTGCGAAAAAAGTCGGAGGAGCCATTAGGCCGGTTATATCCGAAAAAGAAAGGGAAGAAGCTGCGAATCTTTCAAATCATGTTTTGAACGTTGAGAGAGAAAAAACTTCTTTGGGCAAATCCCTTGCCGACTGCGTGAGAGAGGGCTGTGCTTTTCATCACGCGGGGTTGGGATCTGAACAGAGGCGCGTGGTCGAGCAAGCGTTTAGAGAGGGTAAGATAAAATGTGTTGTGGCGACACCCACCCTCGCAGCTGGGATGAACCTGCCAGCCAGGCGCGTCATCGTTCGGGATTTGTGGAGATATGCCGCACTGATCGGGATGGCGCCAATCCCAAGGCTTGAGATTCACCAGATGATGGGTCGTGCCGGCAGGCCCCACCTGGACCCGTATGGTGAAGCGGTGCTTGTGGCCAGACATCCTGAAGAAAAGGAAAGGATCAGGGAAGAATATCTGTTGGGCGATGTGGAACCCATTCATTCAAAACTCGGGTCCGAATCCGCTCTAAGATTCCATCTGCTGGCTGCGATTGCCAGCGGCTTCACTAGAAATAGACAGGAGCTCAATCATTTTATCGGGTCAACGTTCTACTCGTACCAGACCGAGGCCTATTGGTTAGAATCCCAGCTCGATGGAATCACTGACTTTCTGCTGGACAATGATTTCATTGTCGAGAATGAGGAGCAGTTCAAACCCACCCTCTTCGGAGTGAAAACCTCCGAGTTATACATAGATCCCCTGTCTGCCTTAAAAATGAAGGAGGCGATACTGAGCGAGAAGGCATCACGCGGAGAACCCTTGTCTTTCTTGCACGTGATTGCTTCGACTCCAGACATGAGGCTCTTGTCTCTTCGCAGGACAGACGAATGGATTCTGGAAAAGCTGGATGAGTTCAGCAATTTTTTGCTGGAAAAGCCTGAGCCAGAAACTGCTGAAATGGATCTCTTCCTTCCAGCTTTTAAAACGGCGTTGTTGCTGGAAGACTGGATCAATGAGGAGAGCGAGGAGAACATCACAAAGAGATATGGGATCGGCCCCGGCGATATTCATGCCGAGGTCGAGCTTGCCCAATGGTTGTTGTATGCTCTAAGGGAAATTGCCAGACTGCTCTATATTGGTGAGCTGATGCTTCCCCTAACAAACCTCAACATAAGGATAAGAAACGGGTGCAAGGCAGAGTTGCTCCCGCTCATCCAGCTGGAGCAGATTGGAAGAGTTAGGGGAAGGGCACTCTATAACGCCGGGTTTAGGACGCTCAATTCACTGAGGAAGGCCCCAGAAGAAAGTCTGGCCAGAATACCCACAATCGGCAAAGAAATTGCAAGAACAATCAAGAGACAAGTAACAAGAGTAGACCACATCCAGACGGGCCTCAAGGAGTAAAATAGTTCTCGCCCTATCAGAATTTTCTGTTTGACTGGAAAGCGAATCCGAGGCCTTTGTAAATCTCAATAAGTCTTTCTTCCATCAAAGTCCAGTTGTATTTTTTGAGATACGCCTTTCTCCCATTTACTCCCAGCTTTGCCCTCAGACTCGGATCATCTCTCAGCTGGATTATCGCTCTTTTCAGAGACTCGCTATCGTCATAGCCAATTATCCTGCCGCACTCCTCTTCTCCTACTATTCTTGCCATCGACGTCCCACCTGACACAATGACAGGTTTTCCCGCCATCATCGCTTCAAACAATTTGTTTGGGGATGCGTACCTGTTGTTTGGCACCCTGGGATCGTACAGGATCAAAATTAGGCTTGACCTAAAAGTGCGTTCTATCACCTCTCTGTAACTTATCGGACCTATGTACTCAACTTGCTTTATTGAGCTGAACAAAGGCGCTAAAAATTCCTCATCCGGTCCGTAGCCCGCTATCACCAGCCTGACACCTCTGAGCGAAGAAACCACTTTTGATGCCCCCTCTAATCCTCTGGTCTTTATGAGGTTTCCCCCATAAAACAAGGTAAACGTTTCTTCATGTGTCTCCGATGAAAGCTCATCATAATAATCTGGTGGTGAATTGGTTATCACTCTCACTCTTTTTCGAGTTTTTCCAATCTGATCTCTTCTGGTTTCATCTGCAATTATCAGTTGATCCGCGTAGTTTATCATTCTTCTCTCCATTCCTGCAACAAGGGATCTGATAAAAGAAGGGATGTGTAGTTCAATCATGTGTGCATAAAAATCAAACTGGTCATAGACTACGGGGGTGCTCCTTAGAAATCTTATCAGCAAGCAAGGCGGTAGCGTATCGAAATCACACGCGTGCAGCACATCAAATCTGTTAGATAAGAGATAATGCAGAGCTTTAAACCACCAAACAATCAGAAAAAAAGCAACCAGAGGTGAGTTGTAAGGAGCCTTGCAGTGCACTCTCACCACGTTTATTCTGTCTATTTTCTCATACCTTGGCTTGTCGGCCTCTCTGTCCCACTCAAGTAGAGTCACCTCCCATCCATGCTTGAGTAAAACTGAAGCATCTTTTGAAATTCTGGCTTCTATGACAGGCGGAGACTTTGCCCTCAAAAAGCATACCTTTTTCATTTTTTAGCTTCTACCTATCCCCACATAAACTATTCCTTCTCTCTTAAAAGCATCTTTGTTGTAAGCGTTTCTTGCATCAACAAAAACTTTAACTCCCTTACTTCTCAAATCCTTTGGCGATATTTTCAAGAATTCCTCGTGGGGAGTTGCGACGATAACCCCCTTCGCTCCTTCAACCACATCTTCAATTGAGTTCTTGTTTGAATAAGCTGGAATCAGAGGGTCAAAAATTTTCAACCTTGCACCTTCTTCTTCGAGCCGACTGATTATCTTGAATGAGGGGCTGTTGCTGGGGTCATTGGTGTTTGCCTTATACGCAATTCCAAGCAAAGCAATTTCTGCTCCTTCCAACGACTCCCCCGCATTTTTAAGCCCATCTTTCAGCCTCTCTACCAGATAACTGGGCATCGATTCGTTAATCTCTCGGGCATACCTCAATAATTTGGGACCGGGTCCTGCTTCTTCTATTTTTTCCAGCAAATAATAGGGATTGACGGGAATGCAGTCTCCACCAACTCCAGGCCCTGGGAAGAAGGGCATGTACCCAAATGGCTTGGTGGATGCCCCTTTTATGACCTCACTCAGATCTATTTTCAATTTGTCAAAACACATTGCTAATTCGTTTACAAATGCAATGTTCAAGTCTCTAAACGTGTTTTCAATCAGCTTCGCAGCCTCTGCCAGGGCTGGAGATCCCAACAGTGTGACTTCAGCATCCAAAATCTCTTGGTAAAATGCCTTGGCAATCAATCCAGACTCCTTGTTTATTCCCCCTATCACTCTTGGTATTTGCTCCACTTTCCACCTCTTGTTACCCAAATCCAGTCTTTCTGGGCAAAAAGCTAGCCAAAAGTCTTTTCCCGCCTTCAATCCGCTCTCTTCGAGCAAAGGAGCAATCAATCCTTCAGTTGTTCCAGGTCCAACAGTCGATTCTACAACAACCAAATCTTCTTTCTTCAGGCAGTTGGAAATAGTTTTACAGGCATCAATCAAAAAATTGTAATCAGGCTTATTCTGTGAATCAAGGGGCGTCTGCACACATATAACAAATATGGAACATCTTCTCAACTTTTTCTGATTGGTGGTCGCTTCAAAACTTTTTATCTTTCTCACATGCTTGATTCTTTCAGCGGAAGTGTCAAGCCCTACACTTTCAAACATCCCGCTCGTGGCCAGCATCGCTACTTGTTCGCCCACCCTTCCAAGTCCAACCACGCCCACCACCGTTTTGTGTTGCTTTATTTTGTCGATAGCTTTTGTATAACTCAAATCAGCCATTTTCTTCAAAAAATATTATCTCTGCTCTATATTTATATTGTACGGGCAAAACCAGGATAAAAACAAAACTCTGCAAAAGAGACAATCAAAAAAGGGGATTATTACACCAAAAGTCGTTTTGTGAAGATTAGGCTCTAAAAGCTTAGGAGGTTTGATGGGATCTTGGGTAAGACCAAAGGCGAATGGTTCGTGGGTTTTTTGGGAAGTGTAATCTTGCGAGATAAAGGCTGGATTGCTTTTCTATA
>DUKC01000165.1 GCA_013329495.1 Thermoplasmata archaeon | reverse complement strand
ACGTTATGCCATAGGAGTCAGTGACCATGGATAGAAAGGCATATAAATTACCTTTCAGAAAGAATAGTCTGACACGCTGGGTGTGTCCTTCATGCATGAAGCGTCGTCTTAAGATAAAAACAAATACATTCCATGCCGAAGAGACCAATGAGTCCAAGAAGGCGCATGGCCATGAAGCATGGGACCCTGATTGGATAGAATACGTCTATTCTTGCTTACTTGAATGCACAAACCCCGCCTGCAAGGATACAGTCGCGAATTCCGGCACCGGTTCAGTAGATTTTGATGTTGAATATGATGAAGACGGCTCTCCATCCCAAACATGGGGAGACTTTTTTACTCCGAAACATTTTTCGCCGCATCTTAAAATATTTCTTTGTCCCAGAAACACCCCAGACAATGTGTCCGATGAAATACAAAAGTCATTCTCACTATTCTTTAGTGATGCTCCATCAGCCGCCAATCACGTTCGAATAGCATTAGAAGACCTATTAACTCATCTAAAAATAAAACGTTATGAGGTAAGAGGTAAAAGGCGTACGTTTTTAGCATTACATCGAAGAATCGAGTTACTTCCTGCCAAATACAAACATTTACAAGATTTGTTTTTTGCAGTCAAATGGCTTGGTAATGCAGGAAGCCACAGTGTTAAGGTTGTTACAAAAGATGATGTTTTAGATTCATATGAAATAATGGAGGAAATATTACAGGATTTATATGTGAAGAAATCAAGTCAAGTTAAGAACTTGGCAAGAAAGATTAATAAGACCAAGGGGCCAACAAAGGGCAAGAAAAAGGCATAACCCAATCACTGGTGCCGACCCAAAAAGCAGGGCGGCACAGTTCAACCGTTCGGCAAAAACAATTTAACCTTTTATGAATAGAACAATGGCAACTGATAATTTTACTACGGCAAAGAAAACCATCGTTATCCTCGGAGACTTTATACACGAGGGTATTGAGACATCCATCAGAAGTTTGGGTTTCAGACACATTAAGAGACGGCTTTTCCGCGTGCTACCCATGACCTGGAAAAAACGGATTGTCGAAATAAAAAAATTACGGTCTTCGGATGAACTTGCAGCGGTAATCGTCTATCTCCCCACCCCAGTTTTCTTATACGGTTGCAAAACGGAGTTTACCGAAGCGTGGAAGGCGTTGCTTTCAGAATTAGGGGAGTGTCATGCGATTCTTTTCGCATACGAAGAGAATCTGCAAGGCGAATTTCGCTACTTTGACAAAAACGCGGGACAGTTTTTGAATGCAGATGAACTTGAAGAAAAAATTGAGAAACTCTGCATGGCTAAGGATTATGACGAGTACGATGATGAATATGGCTATGGTCTGGTAAGCCGTCTGAGGTTAACCGCAGAGCAGGTGCGTGATGCTGAAAAATCCCCAGGGGAAATAAGGAATTTCTTGCGCGTGCTCTATGGGTCAGAAATACAAGTCTGCCCCTTTAAGGCAAGAGCAGACGTCACACTACGAATAGAAGAATTTCTGGAGGAACTTGAGGGAGGAGTTTTTCTTCGCCTATATGTGCCTACTAATCGCTGGCAGGCTGATCAGCTTGCCAGCTTTCTGCGTACCTTCGAACGATATTTACGTCAGATCGAACAAAAATCATTTGTAGTTGATACGAGGCAAACCGATAACGGCGTTATTTATTTGTTCCGTGCAGAAAAGGCAATTGCGAGTATGCAGGAACTGGAAAAAGCGGTCGACCGTTTCGACCAATTCATGCGTCTTTGTCGGGACGACCCAGATGAGGCAACAGGCGTGTTTAAATCGGTCGGAATTGACGCCATGGATGCGGGTTATCTCATATCTCGCTACTCAAAAGATTATCAACGTTTGTTGTTGGACACCCGACATGAATTCGAGTACAAGAGCTTGCTTCTTCGGCAACGTTTCGAGGCAGGATTGATAGAAAACACCAACGCTGCATCTCTACAAAATATCGAGTCTGGTGCTGCCTCAGTCGCTCTTTGCCTTTCAGGTAATACTGGTCCAATCAGCATTAACGTTAACAAAATTGTTAGCAACGGTGATGTATCGATCCAGAACGAAGTGAGTCGTATCATAAATGGCGATATAACATACAACGAGCAAGACCAGAGGTTGTTGCAGCTTTTCGAGAGTTACGCTAGTCGCCTGGAGTCGGTGCAACTTCGATCAGGCCTTGATCAGCTCAAGGACACATCAACGCCAGATAAAACAAAGAAAACTGCGAGACAGCGGATTGTCTCCTTTTTGTATCGTGTTGGTACAAAGCTTGGCAAGAATGCTACTGATGTTGGTATAAAAGCGCTCTCCGCCTATTTAGAATCGCTGATGAACTCTCCATAAAATGCCGAACAAGTCGCTGGTGCCGACCCAAAAAGCCGGGCGGCACAGCTCAACCGTTGGGAGGCTGCTCAGTGGGAGGCACTCAATCCTTCCGTTTTATGGGGGCAACTTTTTCGAATGTCAAATTATTAACCAAAAAGGGAGGAAACAAATGAAAATTGGAAAATCGGTTATGTCTTTTGTTTTAATTCTTTTCTTAAGTTTTGTTTCAACAGCTATGGCAGGATCAGAGGGAGAAACAAATACAATTTATGGCCAAGACGCGGGGATCAATCTTACAACAGGTAGCAACAATACTTTCATTGGGGCTCAAGCAGGTAAAAACAACACCTCTGCATCATACAACACATTTGTGGGAATTGGAACTGGCAATATCAACTCAACGGGAGAACGTAACACATTTATCGGTTCATGGGCTGGATGCTATAACACAACCGGTTACCAAAATTCATTTTTTGGAGAGAACGCAGGGCAGAAAAATACCGAAGGCAACTATAATGCCTTTCACGGGCAGGGTGCCGGCTTTTTGAATACCACTGGTTCTCGAAATACATTTGTTGGTGTGTCTGCAGGGAGAGAAAATACCACAGCTGGCTGGAATACCTTCTTGGGCCAGTCCAGTGGTTATCTGCACGCAACGGGCCACAATAATACATTCCTTGGTTTCGGCACCGGATACAATAATGTTGGTGGTCAGGGTAACGTTTTTATCGGATACAGTACAGGAGCTGAGGAAACAGGTTCCAACAAGCTCTATATTGACAATTCTGAAACAAACACCCCGCTTATTTGGGGAGATTTCAACACGAATAATGTCGTTATTTATGGCGGTTTCCGCGCCATTGCTAGCTATAGCTCCTCTGATGAACGTCTGAAAAAAAACATCCAACCCCTCGAATCCTCATTGCAAAAGTTATCCAATCTCAAGGGAATCGCCTATGAGTGGCGCAAAGAAGATTATCCGGGCATGGGTCTTACAGAAGGCAAACAAATAGGTTTGATCGCCCAAGACGTTGAAAAAGAGATGCCCGAACTGGTATCTGAAGATAAAGATGGGTACAAGGCTGTTTCTTATACCCGCCTAACCGCAGTGCTGGTTGAAGCAATAAAGGAGTTAAAAACCCTGAATGAGAATCAAAATGCCAAAATCGAACGACAGAACGCAGAGATTGAGCGTTTGCGTGCATTGATTGAAGAATCGAAAGGCTGATAATTTTATCAGGAAATCAAGTGGTAGAAACGGAGGATGCCTACCATGATCGAATACCTTTTACAACAAGTTTCGATGGGTTCTTTTGGCGAATCCGATAGGTTGTTAAATCAGCTTTAACCTCCCAACCAAGCGCTCCACCAGACCCCTGAAACTTTGGCGGTCCTGGCGGAGTGAGTCAGAGGGGCTGGTGAGCTT
>DUKC01000091.1 GCA_013329495.1 Thermoplasmata archaeon | reverse complement strand
AGAGCGCTCATAGCAAAATCACTCGGGGCAAAACCCGAGGAGATTATTTTTACAGGCAGTGCATCAGAGAGCAATAATCTAGCAGTCAAAGGAGTTGCATTTGCAAACAGGAAGAGAGGGAAGCACATCGTGACTTCACCGATAGAACACGCTTGTGTGATGGAAAGTTCAAATTGGCTCGAACAACAGGGATTTGAAGTTACAAGATTGCCAGTTGATGAGCAGGGTCTNNGTAGACCTTGGCGACGTAGAAAGAGCGATAAGAAAAGATACAATCCTTGTCTCAGTGATCCATGCCTCGAATGAGATTGGCACGATAGAGCCAATAAAAGAGATTGGAGCGATATGCAACGAAAAAGGAGTCTATTTTCATACAGATGCCGCTCAATCCTTTGGAAAAATTGATGTGGATGTTGGTGATTCTGGTGTTGATCTGTTGACCTCAAGCTCCCACAAAATGTATGGCCCAAAAGGTGCAGCATGCCTGTACAAACGAGAAGGAGTCAACATCGAGCCCATTTTGCATGGCGGAGGTCACGAGTTTGGGTTGAGGTCAAGCACGGTAAATGTTCCTGCCATAGTTGGTTTTTCAGAAGCGGTGAGGCTCTGCAACGAGGAAATGAGAGATGAAGCAGGAAGACTGGCTTCTTTGAGGGATAAGTTAACAAAAGAGATACTTGAAATAGAAGATTCAAGGCTCAACGGTCATCCCACCTTGAGGTTGCCAAGCAATGCAAATTTTTCTTTTTCGTTTATAGATGGAGAAGCAATTGCGATGGAGCTTAATTACCATGGCATTGCCACCTCAACGGGTTCTGCATGCTCTGCCGCAGAATCAAAACCATCTCATGTTTTGCTTGCAATAGGTCTCACTCCCTGGGAAGCGCTGGGTTCATTGAGACTATCTTTAGGACGGTGGAGCACAGAAGAGGATGTTGACTTTTTATTAGAAACGCTGCCAAACGTCATAAAGAGGCTGAGAAAAATATCCCCTTTTAAGAGGGAAAAATGAACAAAAGCTTACTTTGCTTGATAAGTGGAATACTTGTGGCAGCCTTGTTGGCGGGTTGTACAGCCCCGCAAGAAAAGTCAGAGCAAGAATGGGAATGGTATGAGAATAAAGAATGGGGCTACAAAATTAAGTATCCTGCTGACTGGAGAGCATCTGATAACGAAGGAAAAGATAGGGGTATCTTTGGAGCATCCCCAGGTGGTTCAGAACCACTTAGAAAAGATAAGCCTAACCCTCAACTACAATTTATAGTTTTTACTACCTTTTCTAATCAATCAACATATGAAATGGCTAAAGGTTATTTAGAAAATGAAAAGCATAATCCTATATTATACCACAACTTTGAATGCAAAGAATTTACTAATATTACTTTAGATGGGGCGCCTGCTACAAAAATAACTGTTACGTTTAACAGTCCCTATCTCCTTTCAGTAGGAGGAAAAGATTCGGAAGGAATTTTGTGGATAAAACAATTTCAGGTTTATGCAAAAAAGGGAAGAATGTGCTATGAGCTTCTTTATACTAACGATTCTCCTGATGCTGATAATCCCTATGGACTGTATGAAGAATACCTTGGCATAGCAAACCAAATGACTAACTCTTTTAGGCTTATATGAGGTAAAAAATGGAAGAATTTGGACCCTACACAAAAAAAGTAATCAAGCACTTTAGAAATCCCCACAACTCCGGAAAAATAAAAAATCCAAGTGGGGTGGGGAAAGTCGGCAGTCCCGTGTGTGGAGATGCCCTGTGGCTCTACCTAAAGGTTGAAAAAGACGAGGAGGGAACGGAAAGGATAAAAGATTGCAAGTTTGAGACGTTTGGATGCGTTGCAGCGATTGCCTCCAGCTCAGTGATTACTGATATGGTGAAAGGAAAAACTTTGGATGAGGCTTTGAAGATTACCAAGGATAAAGTTGTTAACTCCCTCGGAGGCCTTCCCAAAATAAAGATTCATTGTTCTCTGCTTGCAATCGATGGCTTGGTCGAGGCAATCTATGATTATTATAAGAAGAGTAAAAAAGCCATACCAAAGGACTTAGAAGCGCAGCATACTAACATATCTAAAGAAAGAGAGGCTGTTGAAAAAAGGTATAAGCAGTGGATGGAGATGGAAGAGAAGGTGCACAACAAAGAGCAAACATGAGGGGGGGTTAAAACAGACCGAATCACCCCTATAAACTATCCTTATTTTCGTGCAAATCAAAAGAAAATCGAAAGATGAAAGCCAAAAACAAATTAGAAACTTTGAAAAGTATATTTGCTGAAATGAAAAGCGTGCTCGTTGCATTTTCAGGTGGAGTTGACAGCACTTTTTTAATCAAGGTGGCCCATGATGTTTTAGGAAATAAAGCGGTTGCCGCTACCTTTTCTTCTCCAATTTTTCCAAGCCACGAGACTGAGGAGTCAAAAGAGCTTGCCGAAGAAATTGGAATAAAACATCTTATCCTGGCAACAAGTGTGCTCAACAATCCTAGATTTGCAGCAAATCCAAAGGACAGGTGTTATCATTGCAAGCTACAGCTTTCCGAAGAACTAAAGAAAAAAGCCCAAGAGCTTGGCTTGGAGCAGGTGGTGTTTGGCGATAATTTCGACGACGTGCTTAGCAACAGGCCAGGGTTAAGGGCTGTCAAATCGAAGGGCCACAGCTGTCCTCTAGCGGAAGCAAAACTCACAAAAAGTGAGATAAGGAAGCTGAGCAAGGAGATGGGATTGCCCACTTGGAACAAGTCATCCTTTGCCTGTCTAGCAACAAGAATTCCTTATGGTGTTTCAATTACCAAGGACAAGCTCAATAAAATAGAGGGTGCCGAAGGTTGGCTAAGGCAAAATGGGCTGAGACAATTTAGAGTCAGAGACCACGACAGGATCGCAAGGATAGAAGTCGAGCCTGACGACATTGAAAAAATCCTTGAGCTTGGAGAAGAACTGGTCAAAAAATTTAAAGAAATAGGCTATTCATATGTCACACTTGATCTGGAAGGATACAGAAGTGGGGGTATGGAATGAAGATGGTAAACGAGATAAAGTTGGACCTGAACGAGATCCCCTATCCGCCATCACGCAAAGTGATCGATGCAGCTCAAAAGGGGCTATCCCAACTAAATCGTTACGCTGATCCAAAAGAGCTAGAAGTGCTACAGAAACTTCTCGCCGATTACTCAGGAGTTCCTAAGAAGCACATCGTTTTAGGTGCCGGTTCAGGTCTTCTCTTGAGAGAAATAGTTAAATCGTTTTCCAGAGGAAGGAAAGTCATCATGGCAAATCCTTCATTTTTTCGCACTCTCCAGTGTGCAAGACGGTTCGCAACGAAGTTGATCGAAATTCAGCTCAGGCCACCGGAATTCGATCTGAACTTTGCTTTCGTTGTCAAGGAATTGAGCGACCCCTCTTTGTTGGTATTCGGCAATCCTAACAATCCAACAGGCAAAATTCTTATGAGCAAAGAAGTGGTCGAGGACGTTATAAAAAATGAGAACGCGTTGCTCGTGGTAGATGAAGCATACTATGAATTTTCAGGCATAACCTTTGCGGGCATGGTTAAAAAACATCCAAATCTAGCAGTCGTCAGAACAATGTCTAAGGCTTTTGGCCTTGCGGGTGCCCGAGTTGGATATCTTATTGCAGGGGACGATTTTTTAGATGTTTTTCCAGCGTTTTATTCATTCTTGCCACAACCCTGTTTGTATGCGGCGGTGGAGGCAGTGAGAGATCTAGACCACATGAAAAAAAACGTTTCGCTGACTGTAAATGAAAGGGAGCGGGTGAGCAAGAGGTTAAAACAAATGGGAATCGAAGTTTATCACAGCAACACCAATTTTTTGCTTGTGAAAACGGATATATCCAATCTAGCGAGAGAACTTAAGGATCGCGGGGTGCTTGTCCTCGACCTCTCAAGCAAATGGCTCCCGGGATTCATCAGGGTATCAGTTGGAACGCCCAAGGAGAACGACGTCTTCTTATTAACTATTGGGGAAATTCTTAAAGTGCGCAATAGGAACAAAGAATAAGCTGTGGCACCCCTGTAACCTGACTTTAAGACTTTTATA
>DUKC01000081.1:4494-6956 GCA_013329495.1 Thermoplasmata archaeon | reverse complement strand
TGATTCTAAGTTTCTTTGCTTTCTCCAGTCTGTTTTCTGGTCCAGAACCAGACGAAGAAGAGTGCTATGGTTATATAATTTCTTTGGGAACGTGTCCAGAAGAAGAAAGACCTGAACAATTTATAACAGTGAATATGATCAATGATCTGTTAAGAAACAATGTTTCTGTCTATTGGTCAGTTTGTGATTTTTCAGCCTTATCGAAACCTTTGTATGGAGAAGAAGCCAGCCCTAAACAGTACGAAAAAGGCTCCTTTCTCATATCATTCAGTGGAGATCTCTCCAGAGATAGATTAGCGACAAGAATCATCTATGATTACAATCTTCAAAAGGGTACTCAAGCAAGCAAGCTGCTCGAACCTTTAAAGGTAGAAGCGCATCCGTTGGAGCCTGCAAAAATTGCATACCATTTTGGTCCTTTGGTGGACACGTGTGCGCTCCATTATATCGGGGCAGCGGAATCAGGAGGCTTCTTTTCAAATGAATTGCTAGAAGATGGAGAAGCAGCAGAGTTGTTGAACAATGAGGATTTTAATCTCTTCGTTTGGCCAGGGGCAGATGATACCACCCTTTCAGGATTTCTTTCTTTGTTGTCCAACAAAGATGCCAAAGCTATCAGGAATTTTGTATCAAGTGGAGGGGGGTATATAGGTAGCTGTTACGGAAGCTATCTGGCAAGTTCTGGTTTGCTTTGGCTTCACATCCCTCTAGTATTTTTGCATTTAATAGACAGCACAGTCTTTATGGCCTTTCCAGTGGTGGGTCCGATAGAGATCGAAATAACTGATCAGGACTTACCAATAGTTTATGGAATAGGAAATCAAACAAGGTCAATCTACTATGGTGGGCCTCGTTTCTTTCCGGGTAAAAACTCCCACGTTTTTGCCAGATACAGAAATCTGACAGAAGAAATGAAACCTTCTCCTTACCTTGAAATTACCCCTCTTATTAATCTCAACAAGATTCTACCCAACTCGGTTAAAAGGATATGGATTTCACGGGCTTTGGATAGCCCAGCATTTATAACCTCTCAATTTGACAAGGGAAAGGTCATCGCTTTTAGTCCCCATCCCGAGCTTAGGCCCCCGACTTTCTCTCAGTCTGCAGGGAGAGGAAAAATTCCTGAACAAATTAGGCTTACCCACAACGCTTTCTTCTACGCTACCGCTCAAGAGCAAAGGGAGGTAAAGCTGGTCAATTTCTATAAAGATTCCGATATTTCAAAGTTTGGAGAGGCTGCAATCCTGCTATCGGACAAAGGACTCCAATTCGATGAAATCAAAGGAAAGATTGAACACACCAAAAAAAGGATTTTGAGAGTTCATCAAGAAAACTTTAAGGAACTTTCGAAGGAAGCGGATGAAAGCGACCTCACTACCTATTGGATTTTAAATCACTGTCTGGTTTATCTGGATAAAGCGACGGCGATGCTCGCTGAGCTAGAACTAATACCTATTGCCAAGGAAGACGAGGATTGGATCCTAGGCGAGGTTGAAAAACTAGAAGCAGAGATAACCTCCCGGCTTTTTGAAGCCAATAAAATAACTGAGGAAACTGGCAATCTTTTGCCCTCCCATCATGATGCAAGAGTTGAAGCAAAAAGATTGCTTAAATTTGTTCCCCAAGTGTACTATGAAACCGCAAAAACTTCCAGAGATCTATTTTATCACTGGGAAGCTAAACGATTATCAAATGATTCCAATGTTCCATCCCTCCAAGAAGGGTTTTACAAAGTCACTTATGGTTGCTTGATTCGAGCCAATCCTTACTATACCACCCCTGAGACTTTAGCATTTGTTTTTAAAGGCAAAGATTTGGCCAAAGTAGGAGTGGAGGTCTTTTCTTCAAAGGGAGAATTAGCCCACACTTATCGGGGAAAACCACAATTTCATTCTTCAGGCAAGAGCAACAAATACGGAATATCAATTCCTTTAAAATCTTTTGAACCTGGCGCCTACGAAGTTATTTTAACTCTGGAAACCAACAGAGGGAAAGCCTCTTCGTTGAAGCGAACCTTTTACGTGAACTGGCTAGATATTTCAATGGATGCAAAACAAAAAGGAGGCAGACTCGAAATTGAAGGAAAGATTCAAAAAAGATGGGAAGGAGACAGCCTACCAGCAATCAACGTGACTCTCACTATTCCTCAATTAGATCTCAGCTACTCGTTAGCTGTTGATGAAGGCAAACCATTCAAAGAGAGCGTTGAGATTCCAAAGCAAAAAAAATTGGATGTTACGGTTAATGCCACCTATTTAGATCATCTGCATTACCAACCCTCCGCTTTCATTGAAGCAGACCCGAATGATATTGATTACCGTACGGCTGCCCAAACGCTTTACAATGGTTATGGCACCTGTGAACTAGAATGGCCAAGAGAGATCTCGCTTTGGGATAAGTTCGTTGATTTCTTCTCTTGGTAACGCTTCAGTATGGACTGCTTGCTAAAGAAGAGCCAGCAG
>DUKC01000081.1:0-4434 GCA_013329495.1 Thermoplasmata archaeon | reverse complement strand
TTTTTTTGGTAGTTCCTCGTCCAACCCCCCAAAAAACCCTAAAAAATACGCATGAGCGGTTTTTAAAAAAGCAAAAATAAATTAAGCATTAGCGACTTATTATTCTTTCATGTTTTCTCTTCCAACTCTTGCTTTGTATCCCTGGCTTAAAGACTCAAAGGAGTGGGTAAGAAAAGAGGCGCCCAAACTAGAAGAACTTTTGAAATCCCCCACCTATGAGCGAGCGAGAGCGATCGGGCACGAAAGACTTCTCAATGCCCTCGAAAGAAAAGACATTGGAGAACGATCCCTGTCAACGGAGGCAGAACAAATAATGGAGTTGCTTTCTTATCCCCTGGCCAGAATGATAGCAGTGGGTACCATGGATCCTTCCCTTTCTTTCAGATACGCTCTCGCTGAAGCGAAACATGCCTCGAGGCTTTTGATGAGCGAGCCGCTCGAGTTTGTTTTGGAGATGTGCAAGGAATTTGGCCTTGACATCAGGCTAGAGGGAGAAAAATTCAAGCTTCACTTCACTGACTGGATCAAGTATGCTCCAACCTACGACAGCAGATGGAAGCTCGTAAACAACAGGGTAGATGGGGGCTACGTTGTGAGTTGGAAGAGGGGAATCGTGCGATTGCTTCAGGAAGCCCTCACGAGAAGAATATCCAACGAAATAAGATTGTTGGCCCCGCCGAGGGAAGTTCAGAGGGTGTTTGGCAAGCAAATCAAGGAAATCAAAGCGAATTACTCCAGACCCGAAGAAACCCTTGGGAAAGAAGGGACAGGTGATTTTCCTCCCTGCATCAAGAAGATCATCTCCACGGTTACTTCTGGAATGAACGTGTCTCACGAAGCCAGATTTGCTCTGGTAACATTCCTCCATGCCATCGGCAAAAGCGAGCCGGACATACTAAAACATTTCTCCCGCGCTCCCGACTTCGACTTGGAAAAGACTCAGTATCAAGTCAGGCACATAACAGGAGATATATCTGGAACAGAATACAAACCCCCAAGTTGCCAGAAATTAAAAACCTTTGGAATCTGTCCAGAGTCAGAAATGGACGAGCTTTGCTCGCAGGTGAGGCATCCGCTGACCTACTACAAGAGAAGTCAAAGATGATGAACAAATTTTTAAGGTATCAATTCGAACAATACTACAGCAGGACGAAACTCTTTCCGCCGGAAAGATTCAGCAGACGTGAGTATGGATTCATCCCCTTTGGAGAAAAACAGATGATGTGCAGGCACATCGCTTTCAAAACGGTCAGTGAGTACAGAGCTTATCTTATGAATCATGCGCCTGCCCACGCTTATTATTCCTCAGCATTCTATCAATTTCCGGATGCAAAGCACACCGATGAGAAAGGATGGATGGGTGCAGAGCTCATATTTGACTTCGACTCGGACCACATTGAAAACGTGAGCGAGCTTACCTATGAAGAGCAACTGGAGCGGGTAAAGTGGGAATGCATCAAACTGGTCGACAGTTTTTTGCTGGGGGACTTTGGTTTTGACGAGAAAGACATAGCACTCTACTTCAGCGGAGGCAGAGGTTATCACTGCCATGTGACTAATCCCCGGGTTCTGTCTCTCGGTTCGAACGAGAGGAGAGAAATCGTTGACTATATCCTGGGCAATGGGCTTGACGAGAAAAGAATATTCAGGCGGAGAGCAGTTTCGCAGAAGGGGAGATGGACAAAGGAGCGGCTTGAGATGCCCCGCCCGGACGAACCAGGATGGAGTGGGAGAATCGCCAGAGCAATAATAGAATTGATCGATAAGATCAAAGCAATGGGTACGGAAGAGGCCCTCGAATATCTGAAATCCTTCCCAGGGATAAGTCAGCAGGGAGCGGTGCAATTCCTTGAAGCCCTCACCCAAGAGAGAGTTGAAAGAATAAAGCAGGGACTGCTGGACCAATCCCCCGCGATACGGAAATTCTTTCTCAAGGAGGCTATCCGAAGATCCTCCCTAACCTCCGGCATCTGCAGAGCGGATGAGCCGGTCACCACTGATATAAAACGCCTCATTAGGCTGCCAAACTCTCTGCATGGAAAAACAGGACTAAAGGTCGTGCGAGTCGAGATAGATGAACTAAAGGACTTTAATCCATTGAGGGAGGCGTTGGCATTTGGCAGAGATCCCATAAAAGTCAACTTTATTGAACCTCTAAAGATATGCATGGGAGAAGAAAAATTCAATATGGACAAAGGGCCAAATGTGGTACCAGAATACCTAGCTGTGTTCGCGGTTGCAAGAAGAATTGCCACTCCCTTGAATCAGTTTTGAGCATATTTTTCGCTCCCTAGCTCATAGGGAAAAAAGACAACCGGAAAAAATAATTTGCGGAAGCGGAACAGACCCTTTAACTATGGGATTCGATCTCTAGGCAGGAGTTAACTTTTTATGATTCCAGTCTATTTTAGCCACATGAGAAGAACAATAGCCTTTGTTTTCGTTATGTTTTTAGTCCTAGGCTCACCTCTCTCTAGCCTAGCATTAGTCTCGACCACCAGTCAATCAGAGATGAAAGAATCTCCCTTCTTTTCATTTGTGCCTCCTAAGATAGAAAACAAGTTGTTCCTTGTTAAGTACGATAATGAATCCATGTGGGATGACCTTGCCTATCTAGCGACCATTCCGAGTGCATTGTACTATCAAGACAATTCATTGTACGCAAGTCCTCTCATATTCTGGGAGGAAGAACAATCGGATATTTATACAAATGCCAATCAAGGAATCAAATATTTCCTTCAGGATTGGCTGGGCTTCTCACCAGAATCGAAAGTCATATGCCTGAATCTAGATGAGTTCGATCTTGACTGTCTAAAAGATGAGGGGCTGACGCCCTCGCTCGCCATAAACGGCAAAGATGCGGAAGAGATGGCGAACAAGATAGCTCTAAGTACCTGGAAGGCGAACGATTTTGCTGTCGTTGCAAATCTTCCACCTAAATCTGAGAAGTTCAAGGGATTCAAAGACTCGTTCGAGGGAAGTTTGTCACCCTCAAAGATCGGAAATTTGAACTTCAAAGGAACGAAGGAGCCAACACTTGCCACAACCTATCACAACTTT
The DNA here is from genome assembly GCA_013329495.1 of Thermoplasmata archaeon. Lineage (GTDB taxonomy): Archaea > Thermoplasmatota > E2 > UBA9212 > UBA9212 > UBA9212 > UBA9212 sp9212u. Next base: position 1,374 of record DUKC01000081.1, on the reverse strand, counting down.
ACTCTGCCAAAGGGATACAAATGGATCGAGGTTGACATGGAATGGGGAGGATACAAAGGACAGGATCCTGACCTCCAGCTCTTTGACTGGAACCTCGGACAGGTTGCTGTTTCCGAGAATTGGAACGTTAGGGCGGGAGCCTTCGAGCACACCTCTTCATACGTTAGGAATTTGGGCAAGTGGGGAGTAGGGATAACCTACATGCCTACCGAAGATTTACTCAACGGTCTGGAACCTTCCAGCTCATCAACAGCCCAAGAGCAATTCTCGTTAACATGCAATTACGTGTTAAAGATCACTGCATATCTTGGAAAAGAATATTCTCTCCCAGCAATACCTTATGGCTGCAAAAACGCCGAAATAACTCTAGATGGAACTCCCAACCTCGGCTTGGTTATAAGAGACGAATCAAAAGCAGTGATATGGAACGAAATTCCCTACAAAAATTCAATAAAAATCGACGAGCTTGGGGATGGTAACTATTATGCATGCGTGGTTGATTGCAGTGGAGAAGGAGGAAAGTTTGAATTACACCTAAGATGGGAAGAAAGGCAGAGCAAAGAACTCTCTCAGTCCCTCGAGAGGCTTTGTAATTCTGCCATTTTCGCATCTCTTCACAATTGCCCCTTGTTGTTTACTAAAAATGGGAAGATAAGCTCTGGAACTAAGGATGTTATTGAAAAGTTAGGAGTCGAAACTCTCTATTCTGCCGATTCAATAAGAACCAGAGGTTACGACATCAAGCCGATTGATTTTAATGAAATACGAAGGGCTTCTCTCAGCTCGGACATAGTGTTTTCCTCAGCCAAACCCTTCAGTTACACAAACAAGCCCATAAGCAGAGCGGACTATACCCACCCTGTCAACAACACAATGACCCTAGAAGGCAGCTACTTCTTCGCTCCTGCGGCGTATGCTGCCGCATTTCACGGGAGCAATCTGATTTTGGTTGAGAATCACTTTCCACAGAGTGCGGTCTGGCACCGACAGAACTGGATAAACACGAGAAATTCAAGGGATCCTCCTTCTGTCGGGGACATGATCATCACGGGAAGGGATGTCTACTCCTGCCTCGACTCCCATGGCCTGGACAGAAGGGGAAAGGAGAGGATCCTTACGATTGCTGGGGAGTACCAGCTCGGACCAACCTGGGACAGGATGTTTGTGGGTAAGGCTATACCTGGGAGGATATTCGGCACCCCCGTAGACGCATCTTACTGGTTCGCGAGAAATGCTTTTTACCCCGCATTAATATATTCAAACCCTGCACTGGATGGCGTGGCACTCATAAATGGGAGTTCCTCTCAGCGCACGCGAGAGGGCCAGCTTGAGATTACCAAATTGGGAGGAGAAGAAGTATATCAGTATCCTGTT
>DUKC01000062.1 GCA_013329495.1 Thermoplasmata archaeon | reverse complement strand
CTTTTGACATACTATGCATTGCAGGAAGTTGTATCTCTTGCTGTACTATGCCCGTCAAGGTATGCTGCGGCTTTGGAAGTGGGATAGAAACAATGATCTATCAAAACATGCTGCCTTCAGAGGTGAGTACGTGGTGCATGCCTCTTCTGTCCGTATGTGGCGGAGGAGGCGGAGGACCAACAATCTTATTGCCCATGTAGTTGTTCGACGTAAGGTAATTTAGGGTCGGAGAGCTCAACCTCTTCGCTCTTTTATTTTTTGTTTGGCCCATTACGATGCATTTCAGCTCTAAAATAGGAGTTAAAAAAGCATTTTACACTCAATCAAATTCTTTTTAAGGCTGATTATTTTTCCAAATCTTTCCCAACCAGACTGTTAAGTCCTGCCAGCGACAATTTTTATTATGTCCCTATCCCTCAATTCGTAGTCTGCACCGATCACCCTCTTTGTGCGTGCATCTATGGCCCTGATAAAGTTTTCTCCCAGATCAGAGTGGATCCTATAAGCCAAATCCTTTGCGGTTGATCCTCTCGGCATTAGGTAGGCATCTGGCAAAATTCTGCCTTCCTTATCCGTTAGTTTGTTCTCGTCTTCAACTGGATACACAACAACCAGCTTGAGAATGTCATACGCTATTTTTTCAATGCATGTTTGAATCCCAGTCGAACCGTACTTTTTGAGAACACGATCGGTGATAAAACCCAAAGCCTGAAGCTGCTTTTCACTTAGCCTATCCCGCTTTAGTGTTTTGAAAGATGCATCTCCCGGCTTATACTCAATGAGTCCACCTTGGGATGCATTCCGCAGTGCAACTTCAGATTCTGCTGAAGTTGGAACAACAATCCCTTCATTTAACCCCAATAATTTTTGCATCAAGTTATCGGGTGCCACATCACACTTATTAAGAGCGAGAAAAATGGGTTTGCTTACCCCTCTGATTTCTTTAGTTAATTGAAACAGCTCCGTCTCAGACCATTTGGAAGGGTCAGAAGTATCTAAAGGCAGATAATGAAGGGCCTGTTTAATGTGGGCCGTTTTTATGCCAAGTCCTGTCAGGTGGTGGGACAGGAGCTCTTCGATCTTTACTCCCTCACTGCCTGCTCTTCTTGCACTTCTGTTCCAGTCTTTCTTAATGATCCCCAACATCCAGTACTCAATTTCTTCTTCTAAAAATTTTATATCCTTCATAGGATCATGCGTGCCAGTCGGCACAGGTTTTCCCTCGTCGTCAGTCGATCCCGAAGCATCAACAACATGGATAAGAATGTCTGCCTGTCGCAGATCATCCAAGAACTGGTTTCCCAGACCCTTTCCCTCATGCGCTCCGGGCACTAAACCTGCAACATCTATCACGTCTAGAGGAACAAACCTCATTCCATCCTGGCAGATCGAATTTCTTGGCGTGCATTTAAGGTCGAATTCTTTGCATGGACAGGGGCTTCTAACATGCATGACGCCCTGGTTGGAACTGATGGTTGTGAAAGGGTACCCTGCAACTTGAGCGTGGCTATTGGTTGCCGCATTAAAAAAGGTTGATTTTCCAACATTAGGTTTACCAACAATGCCTATTTTAAATACCATTTGTTTAATTAAAGGACGTCCTAGATTATATTTTTTTCTCTATTTATATTTATATCCCCCTGTCTTTATTTTTTTGTCATTGGTCCAGCAAAGACAAGCACGCATCAATTTGGCTGTCTACCAGTCCTGTTTTTGTTTGACAAAGGAGAGAATTGATTGCCAAAAAGTTTGCAATGCGCAACCTTTTTCGTTAGATTTCAGATGCGACCCCAACTTCCATACACCCCTGTTCTACCGTTCTCTTTGCTAGACATTTTGTTTTCACTCTCTACATTTTTGTACTCTCTGCCAATATTTTTATATCCCCTGCTTTATTTCACAATAAAGAGCGAAGCCGCGGTAACTCAGCTGGGAGAGTGCCAGACTGAAGATCTGGATGTCGCCGGTTCGAGACCGGCCCGCGGCATGCACAAACATTTTTGAAATTAAAAGAACTCACAGCGACCCTCAGAGTTCAGTGATTTTTTTTCATTTAATGAAGCCAGAACTTTGTTCAGTATCTCTGCTTCATTGTCTGGAGTAAGTAGCAAGACTTCTACGTCAGCTCTCTCCCTTATCCTGTCTGCAAACTCATGAGATTTCATTAATATTGTTCCAATAACTATTCTCTCATCAAGTGCCCTAGTTAAAACTCTTCTAAATTCTTCTGAGAAAAGCTCCATTCTGCCGATCTCGTCAACCACAATTGGCTTTTTTTTCTTTAATCCCTCCAACATCGAAAGAACTGCAATTTTCTCAAAATCCTTCAAGTTAACTCCATATTTCCCCACCCTTGGTTCTCCCTTAAAGTCCGCATGGGCGAGTACTCCGGTTTTCCCCTCGGCTGTTAGGATTCTAAAACCCTTCCTTGCGCCTCTTTCTCTTATTTCCTCCGTGTAAAAACCCCCTATTGGCAAGTTTGCTCCCTCTAAGATTTTCTTTATTAAAGTAGTTTTTCCGCAGCCTGGTCTACCCGTTATCAATAAATTCTTCATCTTCCCTTTATGTTAGAATAATCTAATGACACAAAAATACTTTTCTCTGGCGCAAAGCGCACTTAAAAAGTATTCCTTTTTTATTTCCCCTAATGAAAGAGTACAAATGGTGGCCTAACCACCGGAGATTTTACAGAGGAACCGAGACTTTCCCGTGTGAACTCTATCGAGCTTAGATGCATACTCTCTAACTTTACTTAACACCGTGCAAAACTTATTATACAGTAATATAATCTAAAGTATTTATACTTTATGGTTTGTATATTATTAATATGAGCCAATTCATCCCCCACCTAACATAGTTTAGGAAGGGGAC
>DUKC01000099.1:824-5137 GCA_013329495.1 Thermoplasmata archaeon | reverse complement strand
GTATGGACTGCAAAGTGGAAGCACATAGGGATGCAGTAGGAAGTGTAAATATAGGGCTCGCTCATGGAGAGGTTCTCCCTGCGGGAGTCGTAAACAGGGCGGTGGCACGCCCCTTCGCTCATAAGCATAGAAGCGTAGAACCCTACGGCTTCAGTCGTAGGAGTATGTCAGAACCAAATTTAGACTTTGCTTCTTCCGCTTTTCTGAAAAAGATTCTCCTATGAAAAAGAAGCCACGGGTATAATGAGAATTTAATCCCAGCTGTCAAATTCGTGGTGTTATCCCTATTTTCAGCAAAATTCCCTCAGCCTCCATGCATGTTTAAATAACCAGACGGGTACAACGTCACGATATTTTCATTTTTATGTCTTTATTGCATAAAAATCTTTGTCAATCTCCATCTTTGGGTGGCATTTCATTCAAGATTTCAAAAAAGAAAAAATGGGAAAGGTGTGTTAACTGATGGCCTTTACTAATAGGGCCGCACCCATTATCGCTACGCCGATTCCTCCACCAATTAACGCTACTATCATTAGCCATACTAACTGTCCAATCCCTATTTGCCATGCTTGCCAGGAGAACTCTCCAGTCCCGCCTATTGCAGTACCCTCTATTGTTATTGGCCATGGGAACACAATAAAAATGAACACTACCATCCCCGCGATAAGCAGAGCTTTTCCCAGCTTCCTCGTTCCTTTTGAGCCAAAATAAATTGCTACTACTCCTAGGCTTATCCCCCCAAGTGCCAGTCCAAGGGCAAGCATTCTGAAGAATATTTCCCAAACAGTCATTTCAATCAGCATTTTTCTTTCACCTAATGTTGTAAAAAGTTATTGATATAAATATTTATCTACCGTTGAGGATGTGGGACAGAATTCAGGCAAGTAGAAACAGATTATGCCAGAGTAAAATTGTAAACTGGGCAACATCAATTCTTTCATCTTTCCTTTGTCTGACCGTCCAGCCAAACCTGCGTTTATCCGAAGAAAAGCCGCTTTCGGAATTGTTCCTCCTGAAATACTCCTTAAGATAGGCAAATGTTCCAGTCAAAAAGCTCCTGAGCATATTCTTCCATTTTTTCGACCCTCTCAGGGTTACATTCCGCTTGGGTATGAGATAAACTTTTGCATCTCCAAAGGCAGCGTTTTCGAAGTTAAAACCTTTCTTTTCAAAGAACTTTTGGGTGTATTCCTTAAAATCTTTGGTCGGCTTTTTTGGAAATGGGCCTCCCCCTCCTATCGCTACATAATCATTATGAGGAAAAACATACATTGCACCAAAACCAAACTTAGAGAAATCAACGTACACCTCCAAATCTTCATGCCTCATGTTTTCAACTGTCCACTGAAAGAAAAAGGACGTTTTCTTTTTCAAATCCCGGCTTTTCCTGACCGTGGATGTTGCGCCGTCGCAGCCAATCAGTTTGTTATACCCCTATTCTTTGCCTTTTCTGGTTTTGATTGTTTTTTGCTAAGATCAACACTTCTCACTTCCTCTTTATCTTCCAGCTTTGCTCCTGCTTTGAGAGCCTGATCTAGTTGCCATTGGCCAAGTTCCAGTCTTGAGATCATTCCAATAAAAGGCTCTCCCCCTTCCAAAATCCACTTTTCAAAAGAGGGCGAATGCACGTTTATGCTGCGGATGTAGCGCTCTATGAATTTCTTTGGAACCCTATCGATAATTTTGGGAGACAAACCCCCTGCGCAAACCTTCTCGCCAATCCTGTTTTCAGGTAGCTTCTCCAAAATCAATACGTCCTTGCCATTTTCTGCCAGAATTTTTGCTGCATGCAGTCCAAAGCAGGTCCCGCTCCGACTATGACTGTATCATGGTTCATTTTTGTTTCAACGCTCACGTATTGACAATTAGATAACTTCTCTCTTTATTAAAATTTTACTTTCGGCCGGATCAGAGTTCTAAACATGACCAAAATCGGAATTATCTCGAGTCTTCCCACCCACATGTTTATTATGAGCATTATCTTTGCAGAAACAGACATCGATTGTTGGGTTATACCCACCGATAAGCCTACATTTCCCTGCGCGGAACAAACTTCAATCAAGATGTCTTCGATTCCGTAGTCAACAAAGATTTCGAGAGGCAAAAGCGAATGAACTAAGACGATAATACCAATCATTAAGAATATAACCCATAAGAAAGAAATAATTGCCGCTTCACCTACTTCGTCCATTGCTTCTTCTGGAGAAAGTAACTTATTTCCTAGTTTATACCTGTAAATACCGTGAGGAGGCGCAAACATTCTTCTGAATCTCCACCCGATTCCCTTTGCCAGCAGTATTCCTCTGAATAACTTTATACCTCCTGCAGTTGATCCTGCGGCTCCTCCCAGAATCATCGCAAAGGCAAGCACAATTTTCGATCCCGGATTCCAAGCAAGAATATCCGCTGTTTGGAAACCAGTGCAAGTCAATCCCGACACGAGTTGAAAACCTGAATACCGGAGAGATGTCGACGCCTCCTCATAGACACTGAAATTCTCCATAGATAGCCACAACGCCCCGACAACTGTAAGAATGAGCAGAGCCTTCGTCTGCGGGTCTAAAAAGAATCTTTTGACTCTTCCCCTTAGCAGGTTATAATGAGCCGCAAAAGCGATTGCACCAAAAAGCATTATAGGCAGTGCAGCCAATTCTATCAAAGGATTTTCATATGAGGCTATAGAATTGTCGACTACTGAAAATCCTCCTGTTGCAATGCCAGTCATTCCATGGTTGATTGCGTGCCACAGTGGCATTCCCACCGAATAAAAGAGAGCAATGCTAAGTCCTGTGTATAAAAGATAAATCCACCAAATTGTTCTTACCGTCGATATGATCGATGGCTTTATTTTCTCTTCTCGTGTCTCTGATTTGTAGAGTGTGAAAGAACCCGTGCCTGGTCTTGCTATGATGACAAGAGTTAGCAAAATCACTCCTACTCCGCCTATCCATTCCATTAGGGATCTCCAAAATTGAAGCGTTGCAGGAAGCTGGCTTGGATTGGCAATCATGGTCAATCCTGTTCCTGTCCATCCGCTCATCGATTCAAAAAAAGAACTCCAGAAATCCATCCCAGCCAAGAGCATAAAGACCACAGAGCCCATCAAGGCGACCAACAGCCATCCGAGGGATGCTATTATCATTGCGTGCTTTAGTTTCGGTTCGGGGGCTTCTTTGCATACCTGATAAACAATAGCTCCAATTCCTCCATACAGGGCTATGGTCACGAGAATCCCCAAGATCATATTCCATTCTCTAAAGTATATCGCTGGGATTAATGCCACACAAGTCGCTCCAGCAATCACTGCAAAAATTAGTCCAATACCTTTAAAAACAATTTTCAATGACGATTTCAATTGATCCCCTCAAGTAGATAATACCCCCACTATTTTATCAGTTTGTCCCCTCATAGTGATCAGGGTCAGAGCATCGCCTGCATGGATCTCAGAATCTCCCGAGGGAATTATAAGTCTATCGTCTCTTTCCACGGCAACCACCAGTGCTTTTTTTTGAAATATCGTGAATTCTTTTAATTTACGGCCAACCAACCTTGAATTCTTATCGATCTTCACTCTAAATATCTCGGCTTTTTCTCCCAGTGGCATAAATTCTTGAATTAAGGGTCTGCAAACTGCATCATAAAGTAATTTTGCGGTAAGTATCGTAGGATCATCCACAGGCTTTACCTTTTTTTCTATGAACATGGGTTTTGATTCCGATTGACTTATAACAGAAGCTATTTTTTTGATACCGAGGTTTTTGGCAAGAGAGGCTATTAGAAGGTTTGCGGCGTCTTCGTGGAGGGTGGTGATGAGCCCATCTGCTTCGTTGGCATTAGCTTCTTCTAGAATCTTTTCTTGAGTGGCATCGCCCTGGATCGCAATAACATCATAACTTTTGGTGATTTCCTCACACTTTGCAGGATTCTTGTCCACCAGGGTAACATTACATCGTCTCTCTAAAGCTAACCTTATTAGATTTTCACCAATTTTTCCCGCTCCAACAACGATGAGGTACATAGACATTTTTGATTTAGCAATAATCCGATTCACCTATTAAAAAGTTTTCAATTTGTAGTGTCGCTATCTTTTTTGTGAACGAGACCCCCCATTTACCCTTAAAGAACTTTTTTCAACATCAGCATTGCAAGTTTAGCAGCTATTTTTTGTTTTTGCAGCCCGACCAAGCTATTTTTGCTAGCTCTCCTTTGCTCAATTTCTTTTTCCCCCCCACTCTATTTCTAAACAATTCTCTCAATCCCTCCTGGATATTGTCACCCTGAATAGACTCGACCATAAAGTTTATTTCTTTATC
>DUKC01000099.1:0-644 GCA_013329495.1 Thermoplasmata archaeon | reverse complement strand
TTATGGCGAGGAGGGGGTGACTTTTTTTATAATTTTGAGCCTCTTTCCGTGCCTCTCTTTCCACTCATCTTAACCTCCTCAAGGGGGCCCCATCCACAAGGGTGGGGAGGAATTGAGGACAATCTTTAAACACTCTTACACCTGCACCTATAGGTGGTACCTTGGAAAGAGCAATAGTCCTGCAAGCGAATGGTCTAACAAAGACCAAAGAAAACACTCTGAGAAAATTCTCTGCTGATGCCTTAGAGCTGGCTAACGATCTCTTGGGCCACCGCAAATCCAAATGTTTGATGGATTTGCATAAAGAGACGTACTCAACCCGCAAAACAACCACCTCCTTCAACAGCCAGGTCATCTGTGACATCGAGAGAAACGTTGTTAAGTGCAAAGGGAACAAACTTGGGAGTATCACTGTCAAATTCAACGTTCCGAGGAACTGCAAGACCTTTAGCACTAAAGCCAACTACTTCGTCGAACTGGGCATGTACCCCAGAAAGAGAACAGCGATCCCAATCAAACAGAACAAAAACTATCAAAGGTACAGATCTCTGCTTGATGATGGGTGAAGCTGTAAAACTTACGGACTTGCTGGCGATGGTCAGATCGTAGCTTATCTTTCTAACTTAACTTCGCCATGTGGCTTT
>DUKC01000191.1 GCA_013329495.1 Thermoplasmata archaeon | reverse complement strand
GACTATGCGGTGTTCCATCAGCCCAATGGCAAGTTTCCATTGAGGGTTGGGAAAATGCTTGGATTCACAAGAGACCAAATCGAGGCGGGTTTGCTTACTCCTCTGATTGGAAACACGTACTCAGGTTCTTCCCCCTTGGGCTTGGTGGCTGTGCTTGATGTTGCAAAGCCTGGTGACAGGATATTCCTCACCTCATACGGTTCAGGTGCGGGAGCGGATTCATTCGACCTGACTGTAACCGATGGGATCCTCAAGATGGACAGGAAGGACAAGCTCAGGGATGCCATCGATAAGAAGGAGTATGTTGATTATGCGACCTATGCCAAATTGAGGAAAAAGATAAGGGAGGAATAAAAATGAGAGAAGTAGCAGTTATAGGAGTTGGGATGACAAAATTTGGAGAAGTGTGGAACAAATCACTTCGAGACCTGTTCACAGAAGCTGGGATGAAGGCACTAATCAATGCCAATGTTTCGGGAAGCAAGATAAACGCTATGTATGTAGGGTCAATGAGCGCGGGCAGGTTTGTCGGTCAGGAGCACATTGCTCCTCTGGTTGTTGACTACGCAGGATTGGCAGAAACTCACATACCTGCCACGAGGATCGAATCCGCATGCGCATCAGGCGGGATTGCTTTTAGAGAAGCTTGCATGACGGTTGCCTCAGGAATGTATGACCTGGTTGTTGCTGGGGGCGTCGAAAAGATGACCGATATTTCGGGTGGAGAAGCCACCGAAACGCTAGCAACCGCAGCCGATCAGGAATGGGAGGGGTTCTTTGGAATGACTTTCCCAGGCCTTTACGCGCTAATAGCAACGAGGCATATGCACAAGTATGGCACCACCCCAGATCAGCTGGCAGAAGTTGCCGTAAAGAACCACGCGAACGGCTGCCTAAATCCAAACGCTCATTTTCGTAGGAAGATTACAGCTGAGCAGGTTCTGGAGGCGACAAGGGTAGCGGACCCACTTGGTCTGCTTGACTGCTCACCAATCTCTGATGGAGCGGCCGCAGCAGTTATCTGTCCCCTCAAGGACGCTCATAAGTTTGTCGAGAAACCTATTCGCGTGCTCGCTTCAGGTCAGGGAACCGATACCTTGGCACTGCATGAACGGGCAGATATATGCACAATGGAAGCAACGAGGTACGCAGCCAAAGCGGCATTTGCGCAAGCCGGAATAAAACCGAAAGACGTGGATCTGGCTGAGGTTCACGACTGCTTCACCATAGCAGAAATCACAGCCATAGAAGACCTCGGGTTTGTCGAGAAGGGAAAAGGTGGAAAGGCCACCGAAGATGGAATGACAAGACTGGACGGCGAAATTCCCATCAACACTTCAGGAGGGCTAAAAGCAAAGGGTCATCCAGTTGGTGCAACAGGTATTGGGCAAGTGGTTGAACTGGTTGAACAGCTTAGAGGCGAAGCGGGAAAGAGGCAAGTCAGTGGAGCAAAAAGAGCACTAGCTCACAACATAGGAGGAAGCGGAGCGAGCTGCGTTGTTCACATATTGGAGGTGCCAGAATGAGTGTGCCAAGATTCTGGAGGGAGATCCCCCAACGGTATAATCTGATTGGAAAAAAGTGCACCCAGTGCGGCCAGATATATTTTCCACCTCGGGATGTGTGTCCCAAATGTAGACGAGAAAGCATTGGCAAGATGGAGGATTATAAACTAAAAGGTACAGCTAAAATATTCACCTACACGATAATCCACATAGCTCCCACTGAGTTTGTAAAGCAACAACCCTACATTATGGCGATAGTCGAGCTTGATGAGGGACCCAGGCTCACCGCTCAATTGGTTGACATAGAGCCAGAAAACGTCAAGATAGGTATTAGAGTCAAAGCGGTGTTTAGAAAGATAAAGGAAGATGGTTCCAAGGGTGTAATATACTACGGATACAAATTCAAACCAATTTCCTAGAAGATCACTCTGAAGGTTTCAACAGCAAAAAGCGCTTTGGGAAAGAAGCTCCCTACTCCTTCTCTTTCTTTTTTGGGTAGAGAGGACAATCTTTTTTGTTTTCGGGGCATTTTCCTTCTGATTTGCACGGTGGTCCTGCATTTTCAAAGATGGTTGGAGCTACAGCTTTTACCAATTTCAGCATCCTCCACGCGAGGTTTCTTATCTCCCACTGAGCGGTGGTGCAGCAACGAAGGCTGAAGAAATTAAGCAGTGATCTTGCATTCATTGTTACCAAAATGTTCGTGGTTGTCGCGTTTGGCAGAACGTACCTGCTATCCTCTTTTGGGATTCCAGATCCAATTAGTTCATTGTATTTTTTCCATATCAGAGACACCAACTCATCGTATTTTTTCTTCAGCTCGGGATTCTCTTTGATTGATGGGGGAGTTACGTAAGATGGCTCATCTAACCTCACGTACCTCTGCGATTGTTGGGAGTAACTTGCTATCCTATGCCTTACCAATTGGTGGGTCAGTGCTCTAGAGACTCCGGAAATTGCAAAAGTAAAGTTAGTGTGCTCCACAACCGATAGGTGACCAAGTCCCATAACATGAGAAAGCAAAGCTCTGTTTTTCTCAGGAGCACTCTGCTTTATATCCTCAAAAGTTGCTTTTGAATGAGTGAGCTTGGCAGCAAGAGAGGGCAAGTCTTCAGTATCAGGCGTATAACCCACCAACTCTACTTTCATCTTAACCCCTTTTGTATCAATTTCAATCTATTTTGGATTACTTATCCTTTTTGTTTTTTCATGCGTTCGCTCTTCCAGTTCTTTGATCTTTTCTTCGATCTTTTTCCAGTGGGAACCAACCCAGTAATATTTTCCGCATCTTTCGCAAAGCCAAAACTCATTTGTGGAGAGATGCGCACCTTCCGGTATTAATTTTTGATTGTAGGCCTTTTCCTTTTCCTCCTCACTCAGTTTTCTAATTCTTCCGTTGCATAAAGAGCACCTGGTGAGAAAGAGATCTCTGTCCAGCTCAATCTTCAATTCTTCCATCACCTCAAAGAGTTGTTCTTCGAGATTACTGGAATTGATCTTGACTAATCGCAGTCCCTCTTTTCTGGCAAAGTGAGACATCAACTTGTCCCGAGTTATGAGTACTCTTTTTTCTTTTTTTGCCAGTTCAAGAAGCTCTTCGTCACTTGTTTCGCCTTTGCTAAACAGTGTGTCGTATCCGAGCAATCTCAGCCATCGGGCTAAGGTACCCAGCATCTGATCACAGAGAAACTTCATACTTGTTAAACTCCTTCTTTTCTTATATATTGCTCCCCCAAGAAAGAATTTTTGACCCTAAACTTCTTGGCTAAAGAGACTGTCCGACAAATATTGGAAGGCGAATAATTTTTAGTAAAATGTCCCATAATTAGTTATTTCTTCAGGACAAAGTCAAATGGATAAAGTCAAACTTTTAAGGCTTTTTATCAATAAGCTT